>JASFMO010000354.1:0-4279 GCA_050117535.1 Gemmatimonadales bacterium
GGTGGACATCCGCAGGTCTACGCCCGCACGCTCGGCATCTCCAGCGAACGACTCGACGATCTCCAGCGGATCGACCGTCGCGGTCGACGGCGAGAAGAGCGCCCGCTGATGCGTGATGACGCGGGGTTCGATCTCCCGCGCTTCCGGCTCACTCAGGTCCAGCAGCTCGACGCCATTGCGCCTTGCCCGGCGCAGCAGTTCGTCGAGCACAACCAATTCGTCCAGGTTCTTGGTGACCACGAGTTTGCCGCAGCGATTGATGCGCAGACCGCGTTCGTCACAGTAGTCGGCCAGTCGCCGATTGCCGACACTCGTGAACCGCGCCTTGAAACTGTCGGCGGTGTAGTAGAATCCGGCGTGCAGCACGCCGCTGTTGCGACCGCTGGCATGTCGGCCCGGGAATGCTTCCTTCTCGATGAGCGTGACGCTGGCGTCCGGGAAACGCCGCTTGGCCTCGATGGCGGTGCGCAAGCCGATGACGCCCGCACCGATGATCAGAAAGTCAGTCGATCGAGACAATTAGCGTCGTCGTTGCGGCTTTCAACGCCCTCAGTCCCCGCTCGCCTCCGCCGCTTTCAGCACCACGGGCTCCGGGCCCAGCTCCGCGAGGCGGAAGGCACGCGCCGCCTCGAAGGAAAGCACCAGGCCCAGGATGAACAGCACGGACGATATGATCCCGATCAACGAGAAGCCGTTCTGCCCGATCAGCAGGGCCAGCGCGCTCATCGTCATCACCAGCATGAAGGCCATCGGCAGTCCGGCGAACAGCCACGTACGGCCCGTGCGCTTCAGCCAGACGGTGACGGCCAGCAACGCCAGCGCCGCCAGCAGTTGGTTGGTGGCGCCAAAGACGGGCCAGACCGCACGCCAGGCGGGTAACACCTGGCCGGTGACCGGATCGCTGTAGGTCATGAACACGAGAACGGCAGGCAGCAGCAACGTGAGCAAGGTCGCGATCACACGTTGTTTCGCGTCGTTCTTGCTCCAACCGATGGCCTCCTGAACCACATACCGCGCCAGTCGCGTGCAGGTATCCAGCGTCGTCAGCAGGAAGGTGGAGAGCGCCAACAACCCGAAGTGGGCGCCGAATCGCGTGTCGATGCCGAAGGTCCCGAGGAATTTGCCGATGCCGCTAGCGTAGACCGTGATAGGATCCGAGCGCAGAGAATCCGCTCCGAAGGACAGAATCATCACCGTCGAGAGCGCGATGACCGCCACGACGCCCTCGATCAGCATAGCCCCGTAGCCGACGCGCCGCGTGTCCGTCTCACAGCGCATCTGTTTCGCCGTCGTGCCGCTGGCGACGATCGAGTGAAAGCCCGAGCAGGCGCCGCAGGCCACCGTGATGAACAGTATGGGGAAGAGCGGTCCCAGGTGCGGCACACCCAGGGAAGTGACGGCGCCTGGCTTGACCAGCGCCGGCCAACTGGTACTGACCGCCGCCGAGCCGGTGAAGGCACCGACCAACAGTCCCAGCCCCGCGCCCAACACCGACAGATAGAGTAGCCAGCTGGACAGGTAATCACGCGGCTGCAGGAGAATCCAGACCGGGGTTATCGCAGCCACGAGGCAGTAGCCGATCAAAACGACGTTCCAGGTGTTCTTCTCGCTACCGCCCAATACCGGCAGCAAGCCGCCTTCCAGACTCAACGCGTCGCCGACCCATATCGCCAGCAGGACCAGTGGAAGAAAAATGAGCGTGCCCGCCTTGATGCCCATTCCGTGCCGATAGGTCGCGAAACCCATCGCCAGCGCCAGCGCGACGAACAGAAGCGCCGAGATGGCCACTCCGCCCCCGTTCATCTCGACGTTGACGAACGTCGCCGCCGTCAGGTCCATGAAGACGACGATCACGTACACGAGCGCCAGGAAGATGAACGCGAGGAAAAGCTTGAACGCCCTAGGTGTGATGTACTGCCGCGCTAGTTCGGCCACCGACTTCGCCTTGTGACGCACCGAGGCGATGCTCGACCCGAAGTCGTGCACGCCGCCGACGAAGATGGAGCCAAGAATGATCCAGATCAGTGCCGGCAGCCAGCCGAAGAAGAGACCTGCGAGGATCGGCCCCACGATGGGTCCCGCGCCTGCGATTGACGAGAAGTGGTGGCCCAACAGGATCTCCGTCCTCGTCGGCACGTAGTCCACACCGTCGTACTGCCCCTCCGCGGGTACCAGGTGGCGGTCGTCGAGTCCGTAGACCCGACTCATCCAGCCGCCGTAGACCTTATAGGCGATCCAGAACAGGACGATGGCCACTAACAGATTCAAAGCCAGCATTCGCGCCTCCAACTCGACATCGGATCTGCTTTAGTAGATTGGGAAGGGTTCGCCTCGGCCACAAGGACAGGTGCCGGCAATTCGTCTCAGCTCTGGCTCGATACAGCGCTTGACAGCGGTTTCACCCGCGGTAGCCGCGACGTGATGAACAACGCCAGGCCCACGCCCACCATCGCCGTCAGGAAAGGCGCCGAGGGCCCGTAGATAGCGAAGACGGCCGCTCCCCACAGCGGCCCGAGGACGCGGGCCACCCCTCCGAAAAACTGATTGATCCCGAGCGTACTGCCCTGTACCTCAGGCGCAGCCGAGCGTGAGATCAGGGCGGCCAGCGGTGGAAACAGAGTGCCGGTCCCGCCCGCTATGAGCGTGATCGCCAAAATTAGCGTCACGTAGGTATGCGCGATCGCGCCAACGCCCATACCCATGGTCAGCGAGAGCGCCCCCGCGCACGACACCCACGGCTCGCCGAAGCGATGGACTGCCGGGCCTACGACCAGGCCGCGCACGAGCACCGATACCGCCCCCACGGCCAGGAAGACGTACCCCACCGTCGATTCGTCGATGCCAAAGCGGGCGCCCAAGAAGAGCGGGAAGATGGCCGTGATCGATGAGAAGGCCCCCATCCCCAGGAAGTAGATGGCAATCATGGTGAACAACGGTTGCCGCAGAGCGGTACCCAGCACGTCGCGCAACGGCGGGACGCTCAGGCTCGACTGGGCCCGTGACTTCACGGCCGCCGGCTCTGGCAAGAACCTCAAGGCGAAGAGTAGGTTCACAACGCACAGCCCGGCGGCGAAGAATCCGGGCGCCTGGTGGCCGCCCCACTGGTACGCCCAAGAGCCGATGGCCGGCCCGATCATGAAGGCGGCTCCGGTGGCGGCGGACAACCAGCCCAGCACCTGCGCGCGTCGCTCGGGCGCCGTGGTGTCGGCCACGTAGGCTTGCGCTACCGCTATGGTCCCACCCGATGCGCCCTGCACGATCCGCGATACGAACAATACCAGCACCGTCGTGGCGAGCCCGAACAGCACGTAGGAAACGGCGGAAAAGACCAGGCCGGCGAGTATGAGCGGGCGTCGCCCATAGCGGTCCGAGATCCTACCCCAGAAGGGTGTCGCGATGAGCTGGGCCACGGAGAACGACGCGACCAACGGCCCCACCAACCAGTTCGCCGCGCCGAACTCGACAGCATAAAAGGGGAGCAACGGGAGGACGATGCCGAACCCGATCATGTCCACCAGCATCGTGCCAATCAACACCAGCACCGACGCCAGTTGGATCTCCCCTCTGCCCGTCTCCTGGTAGGATTGCAGCTTCAGCCCTCAACAAGTTCGCCATCATCAGAAACCCGGGGCATCAACTCCCCGGGTCGTGACGCGTTCCAAGTTAGCACGTATCAGGGCTCAGGCGGAAGATCGGCATTGGAGCCTTTCATCCGCTGCTGCAGTTGTCACCCGTCGAGACTCTGGCCCCTAGCGCCCAGTTTCTGGGTTTTGGCCGGCGGCCTACGCCTAGATCGCAATCACCGTGGCCGACGACTAGCTAGCTTCCGACTCATGGCCGACGGCACCACCGTCCGTCTGCAGGGGTCGCCACGCGACGTCGTGCTCGGACCGAGATCTGCGAGTACGACTCCGGCCGACGATCTCGCGCAACCGCTCCTCGTAGAAGAACTCCCTGGCGCCGAAAGCCGGCTTCAACTCGTCCAGCCACGTGGCCTCCGGATCGAAGCGCGCAAAGAACGGCCTCCCAACCCACAGCGGGTCGCGCCCACGCAGGAACTTCAGAATGAACACGCGCTCGCCCTGAACCGTCGCCACGCCGTCCACCAGCACCTTGCCCGGCATGGCGGACATCGAGGGACCCCTCACCGTCCGGGCCAGCCCCGAGACCTGGCGAAACGCGCCGTTGAAGATCGCGTAGGCCCGCGCCAGCGGGACCTCGAAGTACTGTCGAGCGCCCGTGTCGCGCTCGACGAACATGTAGTAAGGTACGATGCCGA
>JASFMO010000355.1:0-4264 GCA_050117535.1 Gemmatimonadales bacterium
CGAGCTGGCTGTGCTACCGATGGGCATCGCCGAGTTCGACCCGCTGACGGGGCGCCGCTGCGTTCCTGAGGACCACCGCGTACTTCGCCATGAGGCGACGTTTCGCCAGACCCTCGGGATCATCGCCAAGCTCCAGGCGAACCGAGTGGTGCTGACGCATATCGAGGAGCCCGATGGCTTATCGTACGACAGTCTGCACGTCATCGCCCAGCGTCTGAACGGCGATGGCCTTCCCGTATCCTTCGCTCACGACACGTTGAAACTGGACGTGTGACCATCGGAGCCGTTTGCGCGAATTGCGGCGGCGTGCCCACATTTAGGACCTCAGGCTGAAGAAGTCAGCCCAAAGGCGGTGGGTCCGGCGGTCCGAACCGAGCGCTCGCGGTCGTCGACCCTCTCGACGAGAGCCAGTTTTTCCAATGCGGAAATGTAGCGCGATAAATGTCTATAAGAAAAGAGACTAGCCCCGTTGAGATCACGCAGCTTCTGAAGGTTTTGCAACGGGGAGATCGATCGGCGTTCGATCGATTGCTGGCCGTGGTCTACCAGGAATTGAAGCGTGTCGCGCAGCGGCAGATGCGGCGCGAGCGAGCGGGACATACCCTCGACACTACGGGACTGGTACACGAGGCGTATCTGAGACTGGTGGATCAGAGCGAAGCGGAGTGGCAGGATCGAGCGCATTTCTTCGGGGTGGCGGCGCGCGCGATGCGGCAGATCCTGATCGACCACGCGCGTCGACGGGCGGCACAGAAGCGCGGAGGTGGCTGGGAGCGGGCGACGTTGGACGAGGACCTGGTCGGAGGGCAGGCGCCCACAGAGGAGCTATTGGCGCTGGACGACGCATTAGAGCGGCTGGGCCAGCTCGATCCGCGGCTCAGTCAGGTTGTGGAGTACCGCTTCTTCGCCGGTTTGACGGAAGAAGAGACAGCCGCTCTACTGGGCATCACGACGCGGACGGTGCAGCGCGACTGGGCCAAGGCGCGGGCCTGGTTGCACAAGGAGCTAGATCCAACTCGGAGCGACGGGTGACGCTGGATTTCGCGCGTATCGCCATACTTTTCGAGGCCGCGCTGGGACGACCGAGGGAGGAGCGGTCGACATGGCTGTCCCAGGCTTGTTCGGATGACCCCGTCATCCGGACAGAGGTTGAGCAGATGCTGTTGGCCCACGAACGTGCCGATGGAATCCTCGATCGGCCGATTCACAGCTTTGCGTCGGCATTCGAGGAGAGTCCGGACGTGGCGCCTGAGATCGCCGGCGGTCGGTACCGGATCGTGGGGGAGATCGGGCGGGGAGGCATGGGCGTAGTCTACAAAGCGCACGACCCGCAACTCGATCGTTATGTGGCTCTGAAGTTCCTTCCGCCGGACTTGCGCGCCGACGATACGGCACGAGCGCGGTTCTTGTCCGAGGCGCGGGCCGCGTCGGCCCTCGACCATCCCAACATCTGCACGATCTACGACATTGGCGAGGCGCTGGACGGACGGGTTTTCATCGCCATGGCCTACTACGAGGGCGCGACACTTCAGCCGCTGATCGAAGCGGGGACGCTAACGGCGGACGATTGCATCGGAATCGCGATACAGATTGCCGAGGGACTCGACCGGGCACACGAGGCCGGGATCATCCACCGCGACATCAAGCCGGCGAACATCGTTGTGACCGCGCGCGGCGAAGCCCGAATTCTCGATTTCGGGGTCGCCAAGTTGGAAGGCGGTGAAGCGCTGACTCAGACCGGGGTCGTCGTCGGGACGCCGGCGTATATGGCACCTGAGCAACTTCTGGGCGAAGAAATCGGCAGACAGGCGGACCTGTGGGCCCTAGGCGTCGTTCTCTACGAGATGCTGGCGGGGCGGCGCCCGTTCACCGGCGACCGGGCGGCGGTGCTGAGAGCCATCGTGCGCGACGATCCGGCCCCGCTCGGTGTCGAACGGTCCGAACTGCCCAGGGGACTCGAACGCGTCGTCGGCAAGCTGCTCGCGAAGTCACTCACCGCGCGGTATACGAGTGCGAGAGATCTGATCGGCGATCTCAGGGCGCTGCGGTCACAACGATTCAGCCCTGTCGACGGACCACTCGCCGAAGGCCAAGCGGCCGGTACGGGCAGACTTCCGGTTGCGCTCACCAGCTTTGTGGGGCGGGACGGCGAATTGGCGGAATTGAAGGAAACGCTGGCAAAGGCGCGACTGCTGACACTGACGGGCCCTGGAGGCACCGGAAAGACGCGGCTCGCGGTGCGCGTCGCTGCGGATCTCGCGGATGAGTTCACCGGTGGTGTTTGCTTCGTGTCTCTTTCGTCGGTGACGGACGCGACGTTGGTTGCGCCGGCTATCGCCCGCGCGCTTGGGGTGGCCGAGTCACCCGGCGTCAGTATCGTCGAACAGCTCAAGCGCTTCTTGGCGGAGCCGAGCCGGCTGTTGGTGCTCGACAACATGGAGCGAGTGCTGCACGCGGGCTCAACGGTGGCGGAACTGCTGGAAAGTTGCCCCGGGCTCAAGGTGATCGCGACGAGCCGAATCGCGCTGCGCTTGAGCGGCGAACACGAGTATCCGGTGCCATCGTTGAGCCTTCCGGACCGAGAGGCTGGCTCGGAGGTCGAATCGCTGGGGCGGTACTCGGCGGTGGCGCTTTTCGTCGATCGGGCGAGAGCCGCCAGGCCGGACTTCTCGCTGACGCGAGAGAATGCGGGGGCCGTGGCCGAGCTGTGTCGCAAGCTCGACGGGTTGCCGCTGACCATCGAACTTGCGGCCGCTCGCATCAAACTGTTCACGCCGCAGGCGATGGTGGCACGACTCGGGGAGCGCTTGAATCTGCTGAAGGGGGGGCCACGCGATCGGCCGCCGCGCCATCAAACGCTGAGACAGGCGATGGCCTGGAGCTACGATCTGTTGGACGACGAGCAGCGGTGGCAATTCCGGTGGGTCTCTGTCTTCGTCGGTGGGTTCAACCTGGAGGCTGCGCAAGCGGTTAGTGGGGTCAGCGAGGCGGGGCAAACAGATCTCGTCGACGCT
This sequence comes from Gemmatimonadales bacterium, assembly GCA_050117535.1. Taxonomy (GTDB): domain Bacteria; phylum Gemmatimonadota; class Gemmatimonadetes; order Palauibacterales; family KS3-K002; genus JASFMO01. Next base: position 3,015 of record JASFMO010000355.1, read on the forward strand.
CTGGGCGCCCTGGTCGATCACAGTCTGTTGCGTCTCGAGGAAACGACGTTCGGCGAACCGCGATTCGTGATGCTGGAGACGATTCAAGCCTACGCTCAGGAACGCCTGGCAGAGGCTGACGAGTTGGACCAGGCACGCCGAGCGCACGCGGAGTACTTCGTCCGAATGGCCGAGCGAGCGGAGCCCGAGCTAACGCGTAAGGGACAGGCGGACTGGATGAAGCAGCTCGAGGTCGAGCACCACAATCTGCGCGCTGCGATCGACTGGGCCGAGGAGCGGGGGGAGGCGGGGATCGGGGTGCGGCTGGGAGCCTCTCTGTGGCGGTATTGGCTGGTGCGCGGCCACATGAATGAGGGCCGGCGCAGCCTCGAGCGGCTGCTGGCAATGCCGGACGGTTCGGGCGCGGGTGAAGCTCGGGCACGGGCGCTCAACGGGCTTGGAACGATCGCTCACAACCAGGGCGACAACCAGGAAGCGCGCGCGGTTCTGGAAGAGAGCCTGGCGCTGTTCCGGGAGACCGGTAACGAACGAGGGGTTGCGAGCGTGCTGAACAATCTGTCGTGGGTCGCCTGTGAACTCTGTGATTTCGAAGCGGCTGACGCGCTGGCGAGAGAAGCGCTGGACTTGTGTCGAAGGCTGGGGGACAAGCGAGGCTCGGCGCTCGCGCTGAACAACACGGGTTGGATCGCGAACTACCGCGGCGAACAGGCCGCGGCCCGTGCTCACCACCAGGAAAGTCTCGCTCTGAGGCGTGAGATCGGGGACCAGCGTGGTATCGCGTTCGCGCTATGCAACCTAGCCTGGGCCGAGCAGATGCACGGCGACTACGAAGCGGCGTCGGGTCTGCTGCAAGAGGCGGAGTGCGTGCTCGAGACGGTGGAGGATGCGACGCTCGAGTCTTGGATGCTGGCAGTGACGGCGCGCATCGCGCGCGACATGGGCGACCATGAGGAGGCGCTGCGGATTCTGACCAGGGCGCGGTCAGGTTGGCGCGAGGGCGGGAACCTGTCGGTGCTGGCCTGGGGTGCGACGGCGATGGGGGAAGTCGAGCTGGCGCGCGGCAACCTGGAGAGGGCCTCCACGCTCCTCACTCAGGGGCTTGCCGGCTGGCGAGAGATCGGGAGCGCATGGGGCGAGGCGATGGCGCTGTGCGCGTTGGGCGAAGCAGCGCGGCTTGCCGGTGAGAGCGAACGAGCGGTTCAGCAAGTGCGAGACAGCCTATCGATCCGACACACCCTATCCGACAAGCT
>JASFMO010000356.1:0-4255 GCA_050117535.1 Gemmatimonadales bacterium
CGCTCCCCGGCAAACTCCGGCGCGAACCAACTGCCCGCGTCCAGATCACGCAACTGCTCGTAGTCGGTTTCCCAGATCTTCCAATTCCTACCCGCGACCCTCAACAGATCGCTGTCGTGCATCACCACTATGACGCCGTTCGCCGTCTCCTGAACGTCGATCTCCGCGTAGTCCGCACCATCTTCGATCGCCGCCTCGATGGCGCTCAGCGAGTTCTCCGGCGCCCGCAACGAGCTGCCGCGGTGCGCGGTCACGTAGACCGGTGGAGCCAACTGTCGTTCACGAACAACAATTAGCGCACTGACGGCCGACCCCCCTACCATCACCACCACGGCGAGCCAAAGCGCGCGGTTCGCTCGCCGCCAGCGCCGTCGTGCCGTGGCGCCAAGCGCCGGGAGCGCCGCCTGCTGAGCCGAGCGGCGGAAGTTCGGGTCACCCACCAGGCGTGCATGGAGCAGGTTGATGAACGCGCTATTGACCGCCACGCCCATGAAGCCGATGCCTGCGACAACCAGCAATCCCCCGAGTACCAGGGCGCCAATACTCGGTAGCAACAGCCTCAGATGCCCGCCGAGCAATCTGGTCAGGAGCAGCCCGAACAGATCGAATAGCACGACCGCCAGGATCCCAGCCACCACCACGACCAGCATCCACCCCAGCGCAGCACGGCGGATTCGTGGACGATCCTGTCGACTCAATTCCGTGGCGCGTCGCAGCGCCCGGGTAGGCCCACAGCGCTCGTAGAGCACGACCGGGACGCAAAGCAGCCAGCGCGCGTAGAGCCGTAAGCCGACCACGACGGCAGTCCCGAGCAGGGTCACCCCGATGGCGGCCGCAATATAGAACTCGGGCGGCCTCTCGCTCAGGTAGTAATTAATGTCCGCGCCAGACAGCAGAATCCTATATGTTACGGCGCCAGCGGTGAGCAGTGGCAGCAAGGCCAGGCAGACGACGACGACAAGTACGAATCCCAGCTTGGAGAAGTCCGCCAGGCGCCTGAGCGACAGCCAAAGCGCCTCCGCCGCCGTCATCTCACGACCGCTGCGCACCGCCAGGTCCATGAGATGCAAGCCGGTCTGCTCGGCAATGATGATCGCCAAGCTGCCGCCAACGAAGAAGAGGATGAGCGCCACTCCGGGCACCGAACTGAAGAAGGCCAGAAGCTGCTCGTTACTCAAAGCGGGATAACCTGTCGAGCTGATCAGGGACCTCGCCCCGTAGGCGAGCAACGGCTGTAGCAGGATCACGGTGGCGACCTTGAAGAACAGATCGAACTCCGCGAACCGCCAGAAGCCAACCCGCCATTGGCGCACTGCGTCACGCAGCGTGCCCGTGACGTTCAGCCCGCGATCGGAAACCTGCGCATCCCTCAACTCATGAGCCTCCGGTTTCGCCACCTACGGCCCGCACGACGATGTCGGCCCGCGAGACGTCGACCAGGGTGACCTCGAGGGTCGCGTCCGGCGTCAGCGCGATGCGCTCGCGGTAGGTGACGGCCCCCGAAACCGTCGCCATCGGCGGCGAGCAACCGTTGGCCACCGCAAGCAGCGTGGCGACCGCCAGCGTACTGGCATGTGACCACCCATTCATATAGACCCCTCACTGGAGGACCCTTGCACGAATCCCCGAGATTCCCGACGCAACGCCTCTACTGCATGTACCTCGTTTCCAGACGCGCCACCAACTCCGAACCTGAATAGAGCTCCAACCGCTCACCGTACAGCTCGTACCGAGTCACGGACTCCAACGCACCCAGGAACGCGCCCTCGATATCCGGCTCGTCCGGACATGCCCTGAGCGTCGTCGCCAGCGGGCCGAACTGCAGCCGCTCGCCTTCCAGCGTATAGCCACCGTTGATCTGGTTGCAGCCGGTATTGCCGGAGACGTGTTTTTCCGCCGGCCGCAGAATCAGATGCGCTTCGCGCTCGCCCTCCGGCGCCTCGACCGGCACACCGCCAACCTCGACCAGCTTCCAGTAGGTGTTCTCCAACTCGGTTAACGCCATCCGCGGCTCGCACCGACTGCCAGGTGAGATGGCGATGAAGCGGTCGACCACGACCGTCTCTTGCGTGCCGGCGCCCTCAATCCTTGGCCGCTGGGCCAGGTGGCCCTCGATCGTGACCAGGACGGCTTCTCCCGGCTCGTGATCCGCGCCCAGGTAAGCCCGCTCCAGCGCCAGGTAGTCGTTGGCCATCGCCACCGGGAACCGCACCTCCATCAGACAGTCGATGAACGAGGCGGCGTCCGCCATGTAAGAGAACATGCCCTCCATGCCGTAGGGCCCCTCGAGCGGCACCGCGTCGTCGGTTCTGGCGATGGTCTGCCCGACGCCCGCGATATCAGCGCCCTCTAGCGCGCGCAGCCTGTCCGGGCCCTCGGTCTCGAACTTGCGCGGTCCCTCGGACTTTCCGATGAGAACCAACTGCCGGCCGCCATAGGCGAGATACCAACGGCCACGGTTGTATTCGGACGCGCCGGTGCTGCCATCTTTTGCGACGGGCGTCTCGCGCCACAGAAACCGCTCGTCGGCACGCAGCTCGAGCGTCACCTCCATCGCTTCGCCATCGACCGTGGTCAAGGTGCCGGTGAACGTTGCCGGCAGACGAAGCTCTTGCAGCGTCACCCCCACATCGGGCGCCGCGGCGCTCGTGACGGCCGGCGTCGCAGCTGGCTCTTCATCGCTCCGTTGGCTTCCGGATTCCCGCCCGCAGGCGAATACGAACAGCGTGACCGCCATCGTCAGCCACACCGACGGTACTCGGTTGATGCGCATCATGATTCCCTCACATCCGCGGTCAACGTCGATCATTTTTCCAACCGGACTCCATGCGGCGCCGGTTCTTCAATCAAACGTGTCAGCTGCATCTCGAGCTGTCCCAACCCGATGTCCTCGACATTCAAGGGAAGCACCAGTTCAGTAGCAATACGCTGGGCACCAGCCAGAAGACCTGGGTCGGGGGACTGGCGCAGATACGTCACGGACGTGAATCCGCCGAAGACCGCCTCCCTCAATGATGGCTCACGATCGAGCCCCATCTCGCGCACCACCACATCATCCCAGGCGCGAACCAGGTAGTCGGTCAGAAAGTAGGTCGTCGGGTCCCGTTCCAGCAGGCCGCCGAAGCCGCACCCACAGAGGATCTCGTAGCAGTGGCTGCCGGAAGGTCGCTGCACATCATGCCGGCGCAGCACATCGTCGAGCGCGCCGGCGGAGCCGCAGTCGCCGTACACGACGATCACCCTGTCATAGCGGCCCCGGATGCGTTCCAGCTGTTCATCGACGGCGGCGACGATCTTTGACGGTCGCATGTGATAGGTGGCGGGTACTCCATAGAGGTCGGCGCGCCAGCCTCGCGCTTCGACGATGCGGCGCACCTCGGCGATCAGTGCCCCGCAGACCACCATCGCCAGAGGAGCAGACCCGGATCCCGACGTCACGACCACCGCATCGGTTCAGGTCAACAAAGACAGAGCCAGTTCCGCCGCGCTCGCCGCGTCCGGCGCATAGCCGTCGGCTCCGATCCGGTCGGCCCACTCCTGGGTCACCGGTGCGCCCCCGACGATGACCTTTACATCCGGACGTAGGCCGGCGCTCGCGATCGCTTCGACGGCGGCCTTCTGCTGAGGCATGGTCGTGGTCAGCAAAGCGCTGAGGCCGACGATGCACGGGCTCGATTCCCTGGCGGCCGCCACGATCTCGTCCACCGGCACGTCCTTACCCAGATCCCGAACGTCGAAGCCCACCGTCTTGGCCATGGCCCCCACTAGATTCTTGCCGAGATCGTGCAGGTCTCCTTTGACGGTGGCCAGCACGAGCGGATGCGAGCGACGAACCGTTTCGCCGCTGGTCAGAAGAATCGGTTCGACGATCTCGTTGCAGCGCGAGAAGATCTTGGCGGCGACGATGACTTCCGGTAGGAAGGCTTCGCCGCACTTCCAACGCCGTCCGACCTCCAGCATCGCTTCGGTGAGCCCCGACTCCAAGATGACGCGCGGCTCGACGCCCGCATCCAACAGATCCCGCGTCGCTTCCAGCGCGCCATCCTCATCCTGTGTCAGGATCGCCTGCCTCAGGGCCGTAAGAAGCTCATCCATTGCCGTCACCCCCTTGCCGCTCGTAGCGCTCCAGGATGCGACCGATCTCCGCATCAAGGTCCGCCTCTAGATACTCAGGTCGGTGACCGGCGAGGATCTCGCGCATCCGCTCTCGCGCCGCCTCCCGCGGACCCGGCCGACCCGCGGCGTCCCACTCCGA
>JASFMO010000357.1:0-4211 GCA_050117535.1 Gemmatimonadales bacterium
GTTCGGTCTACTTCGGGCGCCAAGTCCGGCAACGGGTCACCGAGCGGCGCGAGCCGTGGAAAAAATCGCCTGTCCCACTTCCAGACCACAGGGCCACTGGCGGCACTGCGTTGGCTGGGCGTTCCGCTGGCGATCGCATACTTCTTCCGCGTTGGACCGGATGCCTTACTGCAGCCCGCGGTCGCCGACCTGATGTGGGATACGCTGGTGTTCAGCGTTGGGGTGATCATCCCAATCGGAGCTGTGTTCCTGCTGCTGTTCGTGCGCTACGGGTTCCTGGAGTTCGTCGGGGTGCTCATGCGGCCGGTGATGAGACCGGCGTTCCGGCTGCCCGGCCGGTCGGCGCTGGACAGCCTGACGTCGTGGGTGGGCAGCTATTCGGTGGGACTGTATTTGACGCGGCAGCTGTTTCGGGAAGGCTACTATAATAGGAGAGAGGCCTACACGATCGTCACGTGCTTCTCGACGGTCAGCATCGGCTTCGTCGCCGTGGTGGTCCAGACGCTGGAGCTGCTTCATCTGTTCGCGGTCATCTTCATCATCTACTTCTTCACGGTCTATCTACTGACTGCGATTCTGGCACGAACGTGGCCCATCGCCCGCGTGCCCGAGGACTACTTCGGCGAGCCGAAGCGCGAACCCGTCTCCGTTGAACGGGGCCGAAGGCTTTGGGGTGCGGCCTGGCGCCGCGCGGTGACACAGGCGGAGGGGTCGGCGGGCGTCCTCCGTACTGTCCGGGACGGTCTGACCGACGGTGTTCTGCTGGCCAGCACGATACTCGGGAGCATCCTGACGGTGGGAACGGCCGCGCTGCTGCTGGCGCAGGGGACGCCCATCTTCGAGTGGCTCGGTGCCCCGATCGTTCCGCTGTTGTCGCTCCTCGGCATCCCGGACGCCGAGATCGTGGGTCCGGCGGTGCTGGTGGGAATTACCGAGATGTACATTCCGGCGCTGCTGGTCACGGATGCCGAGCTGACGGCCCGCTTTTTCGTCGCACTGCTCTCCATCACGCAGCTCATCTTCTTCTCATCGCTCGCCCCGATGGTGCTGGACATGTTCCAGGAGGTGCCGGTGCGGGCCTGGGAGCTGATCGTTCTGTTCCTGATCCGCACGGCGATTCTCGTGCCGCTGCTGGCGGGAGTCACGGCGCTGGTCGCTTGGGCGGGGCTGTTGTGAGCCGCGCATCACAAGGCCATTGCCTTGAGCCACACGCGCTGTAGACGGTAGCTTGGCTGTCAGGGCGAGATTGCGGATGGTGAGCTCATACGGACCACGAGGCAACGCAGGCCATGAAACTGTTCTTGGTGCAACACGGCGAAGCAAAGCCGGCAAGCGAGGATCCGGAACGCTCGCTGACCGAGCGTGGCGCCGAGACCGTTCGGCGAATGGCGGCATGGGGAGCGCAGGCGGGGGTGAGGGTCGCTCGGATCCGTCACAGCGGCAAGCGACGTGCCGAACAGACGGCCGAGCTTCTGGCCGAGCCGCTCAGGCCCGCGAAGGGTGTGATCGCGGTGGAGGGGCTGAAGCCCAAGGACGACGTTCACGCGATGGCGGCAACGCTCGCCGCCGAGACCGAACCGGTGATGCTTGTCGGCCATTTGCCTTTCCTGGCTCGCCTGGCTGGCGCTCTCGTCACCGGCGAAGCTGACGCCGTCGTCGTTCGGTTCAGGAACGCCGGCATCGTGTGCCTGCATCGCGAAGAGTCGCGGTGGTCGGTCGATTGGGCGGTGCCGCCGGAGATCGTCACCGGTCATGAGGCGTGAACGCGGCGTACGTGACGTGAGGCGGGCGACTCTCGTTGTGTGCTGGGCCTCCTACCTGGTCGCGGGCTGTGGTGCGCCGGGCGAAGAGGCTTCGACGTACCAGGTGCGTGATAGCGCGGGGATCACCATCGTCGAAAACGAAAGCCCGGCTTGGCCACCGGGCGAGGCCTGGCGGCTGTCCGATGAGCCCGAGCTGCGCATCGGCCAGGTCGAAGGCGAGAACGAGTACCTGTTGATGGGGCCGTTGAGCGCGTTGCGGTTACGCGATGGGACCATCGTCGTCTCGAATACGGGAACGGAAGAGATCCGCTGGTACGATGCCGCTGGCCGGTTCTTGTGGAGAGCCGGCGGCCGAGGTGGCGGTCCGGGCGAGTTCAGCAACCTGGTCTGGATCTATCCGCTGGGCGAAGACTCGATCGTGGCTTGGGACGACAGCCCGCCGCGGATCGCGTTTTTCCACAGAGACGGCAGCTTCGGCCGCTCGGTGCGGCCTGGCAATCCGGGCGGCGTGTTACGAGGTGTGTTCCCCGACGGCTCGCTGCTGCTGGCCGAACATAGTGATTGGTCGAATCGGCCCAGCGAAGGACGCATCCGGCAGCCGGCGCGATCCTACCGGCTCGATTCGCAGGGAGCGATCATCGACTCGCTGCCGTTCTTTCCTGGACGCGAGTTCCAGTTTCGGACGCGTCGACGAAGCGTCATGCTCAGCCCGCCGCCGTTCGATCGCCGCACGGTCTTCGCGGTGTCCGGTGACGGTTTCTTTGCCGGCAGCCAGAACGACAACGAGATCGGCTACTACGACCGGCACGGCCAGCTGGCCACCCTGCTGCGTTGGCCGGGGGGCAATCGAGCGGTCAGCGAGGCAGACATCGAGGCGTATCGAAGCTACCATCTCGAACGGGCCGATGATGAGAACGCGCGGCGTCGGATCGAGGAATGGCTGCAAGAAGAGACGTACCCGGAATTTTTCCCGGCGTACGGCGATGTCACCGTGGACAGCGAAGGGAACCTGTGGGTCGAAGAGTACAGTCCGGAGTGGAGTCGGCAGAAGATCTGGGCGGTCTTCGATGCTGAGTGCCGCATGCTGGGGACCGTGGAGATGCCCGGCCGCTTCGTCGTTCAGCAGATCGGTGACGATTTCGTACTCGGCTACGGTTGGGACGAGTTGGATGTCGAGTACGTCTTGCTCTACCGGCTGATCAAGCCATGACGCCAAGCCGAATCTGTCGCCCGCCTGTTCGTCTGATCGCCTCGGTCGTGATCGCCTTTCTTGGCGTCGCGTGTGGCGGTGGTGGCGACGACGCCGGTCAAGTAGAGGTCGATACACTCGAGTCCGGCACGATCGTTGTCCGTAACGGAGCCGCCGGAGTGTGGGCAACCGGGGAGGGGTGGCGAGCCGTCGAGCTGGTGCGGATCGGGTCCGAGGATTCGACCGACCCCGTCGTTTTGTTCGCAGACGTTTGGGATGTCACGTTGGACGCGTTCGGCCGCATCTACGTGCTCGATCGGCAGCCGAAAGAGGTGCGCGTCTTTGACCCATCCGGGGTTCACGTCAGAACCCAGGGCGGCGAGGGCGGCGGTCCAGGCGAGTTGCGAAACCCGATCGGGCTGGCGTGGGGTCCCGCCGGAAACCTATGGGTCGTGGATCAACAGAACGCGCGGTATACGGTGTTCGACACGGCCGGCAACTACGTGCGTTCGGTTCGCCGGGAGATCGGCGGCTGGGGCTATCCTTGGGGAGGGGGCTTCGATGAGGCGGGCCACCTCTACGAGCCGAGCTATTTTCGCGAGCGGACGACGGGGGCGTCGAGGCGCGCATACCTCAGGCACGCGGTGGGCGACGGCGTGACCGCGCGCGACACGTTCGACCTGCCCGAATACGCCGATTCGGAATCGCAGTATAGGATCGAAGTGGAGGGTGGCATCACCGTGGTGAGCGTTCCGTTCGCGCCCCAACTCAGGTGGCGGTTCGACGGCTCGGACGGTATCTGGTTCGGCGTGAACGATTCTTACCGCCTGTACCATCGCGGCCTGAACGGCGACACGCTTCGCATCGTGGAGAAACGCGTGGACCCGATCCCGGTCGGAGAGAGCGATCTCGACGCGGTGCGGGATCGATTCGCCGAATTCGGCGAGCCGGTGGTCAACGCGATCATCGCCCGTACGCCCGACGCGAAGCCCGCCTTTGAGGACCTTGTCGTGGATGACCGGGGCTATCTTTGGGTGATACGAACGTCGGCGACGCATAGCGACAGATCGGTCAGAGACATCACGTTCGACGTCTTCGATCCCGAGGGCGTCTATCTGGGCGCGGTCAAAGTTGATGTCGGGCGGTACCCGCCGCCGCGAATCATCGGTGACCATCTGGTCGGCGTCGTGCGAGACGAGTTCGATACGCCCTACGTCGTCCTTCACAGGATCGAGGGCCGGCGAACTTTCTAGCTCAGC
>JASFMO010000358.1:0-4204 GCA_050117535.1 Gemmatimonadales bacterium
ACGATGGGGTCCACCCGTGGCGCTCATGATGTAGATCTCGAAGTTGCCTTGGTACTCCGCCTGAAACGCGATGAAGTCCCCTCGCGGCGACCAGGCCAAGTCTTCTTCCCTGCCCGGATTCGACGTGAGCGTCCGCTCACCGCTGCCGTCCGCATGCATGAGGTGCAGGTCGGCCTCGCGGCCGCCGACATAGCCCGAAGCAAAGCCGATCGATGCACCGTCCGGCGAGAACCTAGGGAAGATCTCATAGTCCTCGCTCTCGGTCAGCCGTTCCACGTTCGAGCCATTCGCGTCCATCACGTAGATCTCGAAGTTCCCATCGCGATTGGAATTGAACAGGATGCGCTTCCCGTCGGGCGACCAGTGCGGCCGCGTGTCTACGCCCGGATGGTTCGTCAGTCTCCACTCACCGCCGCCGTCCGCCGGCATGACATAGACGTCACGGTTTCCATCACGCTCGGCCATGAACGCGATCATCGTTCCATCCGGCGACCAATCCGGGTGGTGCTCCGGAGTCGAAGTGTCGGTCAGGCGTTGCAGCCCACCTCCGTCCGACCGCATGACGTAGATGTCCTCATCTCCATCGCGGTCCGACACAAAGGCGATCAACGATCCATCGGGAGACCAGGCGGGACACACATCATCGGCATGGTTCCAGGTCAGGCGCTCCAGCCCGCTGCCGTCCGCGTTGATGATGTAGATTTCCGCGTTGCCGTCTCGCTGGGAGTAGAATGCGATCCGCCCGGTCGGTGCGTCCGATCCAGAACAACCACTCATGACGAGCGCAGAGAGGAGAAAAAGGAACACAACGCGTACCCGTCGCCTGAGCATATTCGTCATTTTTACCCGATGTGGATCGCTCGCAGCATCACGCCCAGCAGGTCAGAGTTCATTCCCACCTCAGCGCTTCCGCCGGATCGGTTTGCGACGCGCGTCGAGCCGGCAGATAGGCCGCGACGACCACGGCACAGGTCAGAGCTACGGCCACGCTGCCGAGCACCAGAGGATCCGTGGGTCCCACACCGAACAACAGGCTTCTCAGCAATCGCATAACCAAGACCGACCCGACCAACCCGGCGGCGATACCGCTCAAAGCCACGGCCGTCCCTTCCCGCGTCACCTCGCCACGAATCACCGACGGACGGGCGCCCAAGGCCAGGCGTAGGCCGAACTCTCGTGTGCGCGCCGAGACCCATTGGGCGGTTAGCCCGTACACACCCAGGACCGCCAGAACCAACGCGGCCAGCCCGAATCCGCTCACCAGCAGCAGATTGGTGCGCGGCTGCGCCAGCGAGTCCGAGTACTGCTGCTCGAGGTTGAGGACGCGCGCCACCGGTTGGCTGGGATCGACCCGCCTGACCGCCCGCCGCAACGCATCCGCGAGCGCGCCGCGCGACCCGCCGGCATGCACGACGACGAAAAACTCGCGCGCCACGTCCATGTCCTGAGCTTGGGGAATGTACACTTCCGGCAGCACCGCGGTAGCTAGGCCGCGGCGTCGCACATCGCCGACGACACCAACGATCGTGTACCAGGGCGGCGCATAGCGAGGATCCGACAGGAGAGGATCCGGCGCGGCGAGGCGGATCCTGCGACCGATCGGGTCGACACCACCGTAGTGCGTCTGTACGAATGTCTCGTTCACCAGCGCCACGAACTGCGACGTCGCCTGGTCACTTCGCTCCAGTCGCCGACCCAGCGTCAACGGGACACCCAATGCCTCCAAGAATCCCGGGGTCGCGATCGTCAAGTCAACGACGGGTACATCGGCCAATCGTTCGGCGGGTGCCTCCTCCAGCGTGAGCTGTTTCTGCCAGAACAACGGCTCCAGTGGCAGCGCGATGGAAGCGCCGGTCGAGCGCACTCCCGGCAGCCCCCGCACCTCGGCGTGGATCTGCTCGAGAACCGCCGAGACCTGTTCCCGTTCCCCGTATTTGTCCTGCGGTAGGCTGAGAAACAGCGCGATTCGGCCCCGCGACTCGTAGCCCGGCTCAACTCGCGTCAGGTGCGCGAAGCTACGCAGCAACAGTCCCGTGCCGACGAGCAGGACCAGCGCCAGCGCCACCTGCGTCGCAACGAAGGCCCGCTTCACGCGCACCTGGCCTCGGCCGCCCAGCAGCCGGTTGCCACCGCTCAAGGCGTCGGTGGCCGCGACACGCGAGAGCATCCCTGCCGGCACAACACTGAAACCGATACCGCTGAGGATTGCGACCGCCAATGCAAAAAACAGCACCCGCGCGTCGATCAACAGATCGAGCTCTGCGGGCAACCATACGTCCCCCAGAACCCGCAGGCCATCCACCGCGTAGATGCAGACGACGATCCCCAAAGCGCCACCTGCCAGCGACAGGATCAAGCCCTCGGCAAGCACACCGCGTGCGATGCGCTTGCCCTCAGCGCCAAGTGCCGCCCTCACGGCCACTTCGCGTCGCCGTTCGGACGCCCGCACCAGCAGCAGGGTGGCCACGTTCACACAGACGAGCAGCAGGACGAAACCGACGGTGGCGAACAGCAGCAGGATGCTCGCGCGAACACCCTGCACGACCTGTTCGTGCAGCGACCGCACCCGGGCCCCGATCCCCGCGTTCCACTCCGAGTGTTCCGCTGCCAGTCGCGCGGCCAGCGAGGCGATCTCTCGATCCGCCTGCTCGACCGTGACGCCATCGCCAAGTCTGGCGAGCACCACGGAATTGTGATTGCCCCAGTAGTCCGGATCGCCGGCGTCGAGAGCCAGCGGCGTGATTACCTGCGGCGCGCCCATATCGGAGATGCCTAATCCCGGCAACTCGAAGCCCGCCGGCAACACACCCACCACCGCGTGACTCCGACCATCCAGATCGAGGCGAGTTCCCTCGATTTCGCGATCGCCTCCGAAACGGCTGAGCCAAAGGCCGTGAGCGATCAGGCACACCGGTTCCGAGCCCGGTTGCGCGTCCTCGTCGCTGAATCCTCGTCCCAGCGCCGGGCGAACCCCCAGCAGCGGGAGTAGCGTCCCCGTGGCCTGAACCGCATTCACCCGCACTGGTTCGCCCGAACCGGTTACGTTGTACGGTCGGCGTTGGATCGCCGCCATCGCGACGAAGACCGTGTTGAGATCTTGCCAAGCCTCGAAGTTGCCCAGCGACACCGTGACGGTCGACGCGCTCTGCGCGTCCCGGGTCTCCCAGACAACCACCAACTCGTCGGCGTTCGGGTACGGCAGCGGCCGCAGCAGCACCGAGTTGACAACGCTGAAGAGGGCGCTGTTGGCACCAATCCCTACCGCCAGCGTCAGCACGACCGTAAGGCTGAAGCCGCGGGTCCTGATCAGCCGCCGAGCGGCGTAGCGTAGCTCTTCCCAGAGGGAGCGCACCCAGTCAGTCCTTGCGTGGGGGTAGTCGACCCCTATCGGGCCAAGTCTCCGAGAGTCGAACCTTCTGCTGCCGCAAATCGGGTGGGAAGAAGCGTGCCAAGGAGCCAAGCCGACCAACGCACTGCGTATCAACCTTTGGGGCGCTCAAATCGCTGCTGGGCCAAGCCTGCGGCTGCCCGAACGTGGCACCCCCGGTCCCAGAAATGAACACCCGCCGCCCGGTCAGAACTTAGATCGCAGCCTTCCTCATCCTCACTCCGCCCGCAAAGCGATCATCGGATCCACCTTTGTCGCGCGACGCGCGGGAAAGTACGTCGCGACTAGGCCGGCCGCCAACAGCACTACAGCGACGGCGCCAAAGGTGACCGGGTCGAAGGGGCTGACCCCGAACAGGAAATAGGACAGGCTGTGCGTCACACCGAGGCCCACACCAATCCCGATCACCACACCGATCACGGCGAGCAGCGCCCCCTGGCGCACGACCATGGACAGAACATCCCGGCCTCTCGCACCCAGCGCCATGCGGATGCCCAGTTCCTGGGTCCGCTGCGAGACGGTGTAACCCATCACTCCATACACGCCGGCCAACGCCAGGGCCAGCGCGATGAGCGCCACCACGGCCATGATCTTCGCCATGATCGTGTCGCCGCCCAGACTCTCGTCGATCATCGCCTCCATCGTCTGGACGCCGAATGGAGGGATATTCGGGTCGATGGCGCGGATCTCGGCGCGCACCGACTCGACGATACTCTCCGGCGGCACCGCGGTCTCGATAACCCAACCGAGGCTACGCGATTGGCCCTGGAGCGCAGCGAAATAGGTCATCGGCCGAACCGGATTGTCGGCACCCAG
>JASFMO010000359.1:0-4202 GCA_050117535.1 Gemmatimonadales bacterium
GATGGTTGGCGATCAGCAGGACGGGACCCTCCGGGATGTCCGGCCCCACGCGTCCCACTTCGTAGAAGCGGTCCAGCGCCCACATCGCGCCCTTCAGAACGAAGCGAATCGATGCCGCTAACACGTTGCGGCCGTCCGCCTAGAAAAACCGATGGTTGATGATGCGCCGCTCGCGCGGACGCACATCGATGGGGCCGAGAACCACCGGCTCGCCGTCTCCGAACATCAGCCGCAGGTTGTGCTCGCCCGGCGGGACCCTCAGGCGAGCCATCCAGATGCGAGTCGGGAGGCCCAGCCACGCCCGCGTATCGGCTCGTTCCGTCACGACGTTCACCACGTTGGCCAGGACGCCGACCACATCGCCGGCGGTCTCGCCTCCCTCCTCCTCCGCCGCCTCCTCGAGCTTGGCCGCCGCGACGTACTTGATCAGCGCGCGCGCGATCGTTTTCGCATAGATGCCCAGCAGACGGTCGGCGAATACCTCGCCCTGCAAGGCGGTCAGGTCGAGCGCGATGCGACCCGAGACCGTGTCGGCCCCGGCCGTCGTCACCGCCAACCGATCGAACAAAGCCTCGCCCGTGCCGTAGACTGGGAACGAGATGGGCAGCACGTAGGCCAGTTCGCGCCCATCGAAGTAGACGCCGCGCGTAGCGTCGAAGCGTCCGGCGTCGTACTCGAAGGCCAACGCTTCGGCCAGCTCGAGCTGCGCTTCCCTCCCCTCGGTCAAGGCTCGCTTCGATCGCGCCTCGGTGATCGGGATGAAGACGCGGGTCTCGTGGATCGGCGCGATCAGACCTTCCTCGACCAGGATCACGATCTCGCCCCAACCGTCTTCGTCGGGCGAATTCGCCCGTTGCCCCCCTTCGGCGGCCGGGTCCGGCGCCCAACCAGAACGGGCCCCGTAGCGGTCGCGGTAGGTATCCAGATGGTCGGCGAAGCCCAGCGTCGACGCCAAGCGCATCAAGTCCCCGACCAGGTCGGTGGGGGGCGTCCGCTCGGCCGCGAGATAGCCCGCCTCGGCGAGGCGCATCGCAACATAGGCGTTTCCGGGGTCGTCCAGCTCGAGGCCCAAGCCAACGACATGGTTGAAGAACGGCGGGTCGAGATAGGCTTCCTCTCCCTGCTGACGACTGAACTGCAGCTTGGAGGCCAGCTTTCGCCACTCGACCCAAGACTCCGGCGGATCGTCCAGCTGCACGTAGTTCAGGGCCTTGTAGTAGTTGACGAGGAAGCTCTCGATACCGTGGGGCTCGAACCTGAGGACCAGGTCCGAGGTGACCAGCGACAACGCCGCCCGGCTTATGCTCTTCGTGTACAGATCATCGATGCGCTGTTCGACGAACTCGAACCGCGAGTTGCTCAACTCGGGGTCGCCCGCGTAGTGGAGCAACAGACCATCTTCGAGCGCGAAGAGCAGATCGTCGGTCCCGCGCCCCGCCTCGGAGAGGCGCGCTCGTGCCTCCTCCAAGTCGCTCTGCCGCAGGGCCTCGCGAACGCCCTCCATCGTCCAGGTGTGACCGGCACATCCGGACAGCGCCAGCCAGCACCCGACCGCCGGAACCCACGCGCTGCGCATCTCTCTCAGGCGCGGCTCGACTCGGACCTACCGGGTCGGCCCAGCTCGCGTCAGAGACCGAGCCCGCTTCGCGAGATCTCTTTCTTGATCTTGCTCTGGCCGATCCAGACTCGCTCGTTGTTCTCGATGTTGGTCAGGTAGAGATCGACCTGGTAAAACTTGACCTCGGTGCCGCCTTCCCGGTCGAGGATGACCTCGATCGTTCCGTTCAGCATGTAATCGGCGCCCGTCTCGGCGCGCAGTTGCTTGCGCGTCTCTTCCGTCGCCCAATCCTGCTGCTGCTCGCGCTCGTCACGCAGTTCCTCGCGCTCGAGCGGATTGGCCACCACCCGCACCTGACCCGAATTGACGTAGGCCCGCTCCAGGTCGCGAATGAACGTGCCGGTGGCGATGTGCTCCATGCTGCGGTTTCCCACCGTGCCGACGATGACGACCGGCTTCGTCTCGTGCTCGATCGCGTGTTGCTGAATCCAGGGGTGATTCAGGCAATCGGCGATCATGTCGTTGGCGACGATGCGCGAGTCTGTATCGTTCCAGAAGCCGCTGAGATCGGTGGTCGACTCGGGATCGATGCGGCGCACCGTCTTGCCGCCGCAGCCCGTCGTGATGGCGTAGGCCAAGAAGAGAATCGCGGTGACCCGCGCTATGCTCGTCAGCTTTCCCTGCATCGAGACCTCCAGCCCAAGTATCACCCCTCTGATGCGTTCCATCAAAGAAGCTACCGAGGCTTGCGCAGGGAGCAAGTGTTCGGGATTACCAGGTTGGCACAGGCTGGACTTCGTTTCCGCCAGAGCGGAGCGCTTCCCAGTAGGAGGCTATGGCATGCTCGATGGCTCGATTGCACATCTTCGCCGTCGACCGCGCGGCCCGCACCGCCAGATCGGGCGGTAACCTTCCATCGAACAGGACCAACTCGACGGCGTCGCGGACCCGATCGATGTCGCCGACGATGCCGCGCAATGTAACCCGCGCCAGGCCCGCCGACCGGCCCGCCTCCCGAGCCGCCGACACGACGATGCGCCAGCCTCTCCGCGCTCGATCCAACTGCCAATTCTCGAGCGCCATCCCAACCTCGATGGCCGCAGGCAACACATCGGGGTTCGAGAAGTCAGGGAACTCGTGACGGTGTTCCCAAAGATAAGTGGCGGGCGATACCTCCCGCTCCAACTCCATTCCTAGATTCACAGAACCAGAACCACCACGGCCCGGTCGGCAGAGGACGCCAGGGAAAGGGGACCCTCACATGGGCGGCAAACGCACGTTTGGTGCCACGCCCAACCGGCCGAAAGGCCAGTCTCCGCGCCGCTTTTCAGACGCGAGGCCCCCCGGAGCCGGTCAGCCTGACCGAGCCCGCCGCCACTTTGCCATCAATCCGGGTGTGGCCGGGGGCCCGCGCTTATGGCTGGCGCCCCACCGCGGCCTTATATTCAAATCAAGTCCGACAAGATCGACTCGACGCGCAGAGGCTCTTGCCCGCCAAAAACCCCAGGGAGAGACTCGATGTCCGACAGTCTTCGTGCGCCACTCGTAGTGCTCGAGCTGATCGCGCTCGCGGTCATCCTCGCCGTGGTCAGCGACCCGGTTCCGCGGGTCGCCTTCGGTCTGGTCGTCGGTCTCCTCCTCGCCTATGGCGCCTTGAAGCCCGCCCGTCCCTATGAGGGGGAAGGCGCCCCGGAGGGCTACGACGACCGGCGGCATGATCACCTCTACCGACACTGGGTCAACGTCCTGCTGAAGAAGATCCGCGAATTCCACACGGTGGCGGAAGGCGTCAATAGCGGCGGGATGAATTCGGCGATCGGCCAGATGCGGTTGAGCGATGTCGAGCGCGACATCCAGGATCTGCTGTCCCAGGTGACCGAGAGCGCGAAACCGGCCAGCATGAAGAAGGGCCGACGCGCCCTGAGCACCGGCTCGGCGAGCCCTGTCGAGACCTTCGAAGAAACGTACGGCGAAACGTCCGCGCCGCTTTCGTGAGCCGCGGCGACCTCGGCTAGCTGGACGACCGGCTCGACCGCAGCGCCGCTCCGGCAGCGACGGCGAGGATCGCGCCCAGAAGACCGGCCAAGAAATCGATCAGATCGGCGTTGCGGAACGGCAGCAGCGCCTGCAGCACTTCGATCAACAGGGCCGCACCCGTCGCCCACCCGAATGCCCGCACGGCCCCGGCCCACGTCGGCTCGCTCTCGAACCAGTAGATCAGGAAGGCGAGCCCGCCGAACAGCCCGACGTGCACGAGCTTGTCAAACCCGGATGGCGCATCGCCCACATCCGGCACGGGCGCCAGGGTCGCCGCCAGCAACAGCAGCAAGTAAGCTGTCACCAGCAGGTGGCGGTAACGGTATAGATCGATCACGCTAGGCTCGGTCTTCTCCAGGCTTTCCAGTCGGCCGGGCCAACGTTAAGCTGACCGGCGATGTGGCGCAAACTTCACCGCTTAGCGCGGGCCACCGCGCCGTGCTGGTTGGGCTCCGCTCTATGGCTCGTGCCGGCGTCGTCGCTGGCACAGTCCGACGCGACCGCACCCACCGATTCGGTCGCGCCGGTGGGCGCGACGCTGCGGCGCTGGGACGAGAACCGCTGGTTGACGATCTTCGACCGTAGTGGCGCCTACTTCGGGCGCGTC
>JASFMO010000360.1:0-4175 GCA_050117535.1 Gemmatimonadales bacterium
TGGTCCAAGCAACGGGCGGCACTCGATCTGATCGAATCGGCGCGCCGCGATGGCGTGGATGTGATGGCGGATGCCTATCCTTACACCGCCTACTCGACCAGCCTCACGATCTTCGTGCCGCCATGGGCGCTCGAAGGGGGATGGGACAGCCTTGAGGGGCGCTTGAACGATGCGGTCGACCGGAAGCGCATCCGGGACGAAGTCATCACCTCGGTAGCGGGCGACCCCGGTGAGTTCAGCCTGATCGTCATAGCCAGCACGAAGACGCAAGCGAACCGGCACTTCGTCGGAAAGAGCATCGCGGAAGTCGGCGAGGCCTGGGGGATGGAGCCGGTCGATGCCGCGCTGAGACTGTTGGTGGAGGAGAAGGGCACCGTAAGCATGATCGGTCACGGCATGAGCCCGGAGAACGTCGAGATGGTCTTGTCCCACCCACTGGTCATGATGGGCTCGGATGGAAGGAGTATCGCCCCTACCGGCAAGGCGGCGGAGACGAGACCGCACCCGCGATACTATGGAGCCTGTCCGCGCGTGCTCGCGCACTACTGTCGTGAGCGGAGAATCTTCGACCTCCCGACGGCCGTGCGAAAGATGACCGGGATGCCCGCCGATCGAGCCGGCATCACCGACCGAGGCCGCATCGCTCGCGGCAAGAAGGCCGACCTGGTGGTGTTCAGCGCGGATACCGTCAAGGACGAAGCGACGTTCGACGATCCACACCAGTATGCCAGCGGCATCACCTACGTGCTCGTGAATGGCGAGATAGTGGTCGAAAATGGACGACACACCGGAGCGCGGCCGGGAAGAGTGCTGCGGAAGGCCTAAGGCCTGAGCGGGTTTAGAGACGCGGGGCTCCGGCGGCGACGGGCGCGCGAGGCTCTGCTGGCGGGTGCTGCCTTGCGGGCCTTGGAAGGAGCGATGCCGACTCTCGGTTAGGGGCCCGAGAGCGCGAAGTCGTCCTAAGCTGTCATGGAGACCTCCTCACACCAGTCTAAGACCAGTCTATAGCCTCCCGCTCGATCATCAAGCCGCTCAGCCCGTGGCCGCCAAAAACGTCCCCCCTCTCTCGTCCCCGTTCCTGATACAGAGGCTGAGCCTCAGCCTGCAGGCCTCGGACCTGGCCTTCTGGCCCTCGATCAATTGCGGAACAGGTACTGGAACTTGGCGAAAAACTGACGCCGCGCCTGGGTCAGCCCGGTGTTACCAGTGGTTGGATCCTGATAGGCGTGCGTCGAGCCGATGAAGAACATGCTGAACGCGTTCAGCCGGTAGGTCAGCAGCGGTTCGATGCTCAAGGCGCCATTGAAATCGTCGTATTGCGTCACGAGTCGCAGCGACAGTTCACGCGTGAACTGGAACGTGGTGCGCATCCGCAGGATGAAGCCGCTGAACAGCTCGTCGCCGGTGGCGGCGTCGTCCAGCTTCGAGAACTGTAGCGACGGCTGGATAACCCATTGCGTCAGAGGCTTCAGGTCGAACCGCACTTCGGCATCGGTCCCTTTTCCCGCCAGCGGTGGATTGTAATTGCGCGCCACCCGGTCGCCGACCTGCACCCAGAACCCCGGCCGGAAGAACTCGCTGAAACCCGAGTTCAGGTAAAAGAACCAACGGTTCTGACCATGGAAGTCGACCCCGCGGAAGCGCTCGAAGCCGCGAGTGTACTCGATCACCGTGCGCGTGTCGCCTTTCCAGGCGACCTCGGTATTGGCGACCAGTACATCGTCTTTGCGCTGACCGTCCCAGTTCCAGATCCGCTGGACGAGAAACACCGGGATGACCTGGTCGATGAATCGCGACTCCGGGTAGAAGATCAGGCCCTGCAACATTCGGAAGCGACGGAAATCGTTGCGGTTCTCGAAGCCGAGGTCGGCTCGGAATGTCGGGCTCGAGGACACGTAATCGAAATCGAAGAACCAGGTGCGGGCATCGCGCTCGAAGCTGGCGTAGACGGCATGTCCCCAGAACGCCTCACCGTCGAACGCCGCCGTGTGCTGACCGCCGGCGAACGTCTGGTCGTTGATCCCGACGGTCAACGTCGTGTCATCCGGTTCGCGCGTGTAACTGGCCAGCGCCTGATACTCGAAGCTGTAGTTTTCCAGAAAGCGGAAGCGACCATCGATGCCGCCGGTTGTTCCCGACCCGGCGTTGCCCTCGAAGCGGCGGTCGGTCAGGATGCCGCCGACGAACGAATCCCTCCAGAACGTCCTCTGAAACCGCCCGATGTTCGAGAAGCTCTTTTCCGCCATACCCACGTAGCTCCGCTCCTGGAAGGGGAGCAGGATGGGAGAGTTCTCGTCCACGGCCGTCAGATAGGCCAGCGTCGTGCGGCCCATGCGGCCGATCAGCTTGCCCGTCAGCAGGGGGTCGTTGATCTGGCGAGTGTAGACGATGTTGTAGTTCGTGTCGAACAGGTCGGCGCCTTCTTGGAAGAACGGCCGGCGCTCGGGGAAGAAAAGGGCGAACGTCGTGTTGACGTCGATCTGGGCGACGTCCGATTCCACCTGGCTGAAGTCGGGGTTGAGCGCCGCCTCCGTCGTCAGCCCGGACGAGAACGGATAGCGAACGAACAGCGAGAGCTCGCCGTCCAGGCCCTCGTTCTCGAACGCGGAGCTCGGATCCGACGGCTCCTCACGCCCGCCGGTCTGTGACGCCACCACCGCCGGCATCAGCTCCAGTGCCCCGCCCGGCTTGACGCCCTCGATACCGGTGAGCGTTCCGAATTGGCAGAGGAAGCAGGGATCGTCGCGATCGATGGCGGCCCAGGTATGCTGCGCGCGGCTCTCGCGCGGGCGCGTGCGCCAGAAGGTCGCGCGCCAGGTCTGCACCTCGCGATCGGGGAAGCGGAGGCTCTTGAAGGGGATCGCCATCTCGATCTGGTAGCCCGCGTCGGTGATCTTCGCTTCCGTTTCGTAGATGATGTCGAAGCTCTCGTCCTCGCCGGAATTGGTGGAGAACCGCGTGTCGAGCTGAATGCCCAATGGGTTGGCGAACAGGAAGTACGCCCACGAGGCGTCGCCATAGGTGTCGAGCAGGATACCGAAGTAGTCGTCGCTCCAGGCCTCGTCGCGCTCGCGCAGCGAGGCGCGGATGGTGCGGGGGTCGTCGTAGGCGATGAGCGCGACGTACAAGTTGTCGTCGTCGTAGGTGACCCAGGCCTCACTGAGTACCGGCGGCTCCGCCTGCTCGTTGGGAAAGTTCTCGGCGAAGTTGGTCGCCCGCGCGGCGCCGACCCAGCCCGCGTCGTCCAGATCGCCGTCGACGGCGATCGGGCCCGGCGACCGCGCGACCTGAAGCGAAGGAAGATGGTTGGGCGCGAAGACGTGCGGACCGTTCGCCAGGGAGTCTTGTCCCGCGGTCTGTGCGGCGGCGGAAGAGAAAGCGATAGTCGCTATCAGGAGAGGCGGAGCCAGGCGACGCGCCACGTGGGGCCACAAGCACGTCGAGGAACGCGCACCCGCTCGACTCGGCAAAGCGCTGCCGCTCCTTCCAGCTGAAGGTTTAGCGTGTCCCCCCTACCCGTTCGTTGGATGCGTGTAGCGCCCAAAACGTTGGCAGCGACGCGCGGACGCGGTCTCGGCACCGACCGCACTCGTTGCCCCGCGCCCGCCAGCGCGGCATTTTAGAGACACGCCGAAATCCTCAGCCCTCAAGCTCCTCGCCAGCAGGAGGAGCCGTGTCCGACGTCCTGAACCGCCTGAAGTCCGCACTGGCCGGCCGCTATGCGCTCGAGCGTGAACTCGTAGCGGTGGGATGGCGGCAGTGCGGTCCCAGCCCGAAGCCTGTCTTCGCGCTCATCCACAAGAGAACCGGGAGAACTACTCATGGACCTTGGCCTGAGTCACAAAGTCGCCTTGGTGACCGCTGCCAGTCGGGGGATCGGCAAGGGCATTGCCCGGGCGCTCGCTGAAGAAGGCGCGGACCTGGCGATCTGTGCCCGAGGCGAAAGCGACCTGACGAGTTGTGCGGAAGAGCTGCGCCAGCACGGCGGCCGAGTGCTGGCGGTCACGGCGGATGTCACGGAATTGAGCGATGTGCAGAGAGTCGTCGATGAATGCCTGGGCGAGTTCGGCCGCATTGACATTCTGGTCAACAACGCCGGCGAGGCCTGGCTGGGCCATGGGATCGACACGAGCGACGAGGACTGGCGCCAGTGCATGGACGTGAACTTCTACAGC
>JASFMO010000361.1:0-4160 GCA_050117535.1 Gemmatimonadales bacterium
AACCAGAACCGCTTGCCCCCCAGGTCGTCTTCGGCCGGAAAGTCGAAATCGCCCCACGGAGCGAGCGCCTCGATCCGATGCATGACGGAGTCGCGTTCCAGCTCTAACTGGTGCGTGCGCTCCTTCAGCGCGAGGATCTCCTTCTCGATCTCCACCGCGTCGAAGCGAGCGGGGTTCCTCACTGGACGCTGTTTCTGCGGACACAGTTCCAGGTAGTTCAACGCCTCGCGGCTACGCTTGGAATGATCCGCGAGAGGAGCGACGTCGGGAGCGAGCGAGACGATCTCCAGGCATCCGAGGTCCTGCAGATCCTCCAGCACTTCTTCCTTCTGCGCTTGGTGCCCAACCAGCGTCAGCCGGATGAGCGGGACGATGGCCATTCCGCGTCGCCTCCCTCCTCCTCGACCCGTCGGTCCCATTGGCGTCGCTGCCGGGCCTTCGCCAGCTTCGCCTGGACCACCGCCGCCCGTTCCATGTCACCCAGCCAGATCTGAATGCGCTGGATGTTCTTCCGCGTCCTCGGTATGAGGATCTTCTCGAACAGGTTCACCCGCTGAGTGATTCGCCGTTCCGCCCGCGCCAGGATGCGGACCCGCTCGGCGGCGACCTGGATCCGGGTGCGCGCCTCGGCCGCATCGCGCAAACGCTCGACCAACACGTCGACCCACGCCGGCTTAGCCAGCAGCGAATACTCTGCCACCTCACAGTCGATCCGCTTCAGTCGTGGAAGGCGGACGCCCACCACGTTCTCCTGCTCCAGCTCGAAGGCGGTCATCTTGACCAGCCCCAACAGCTCGATCTCGGTGTTCGCCAGCATGGGAAGCTCGGTCCCCACGCGCGACTCCAGCCGCTCGACCTCGGCCCGCGTCGCCTCGTAATGCTTGCGCGCCTTGTCTAGCTCGATGGTCAGTTGTCTCCGTTTGAGCTCGAGGGAGGGAAGCAGCTTCTCGTACAGTTTGAGCTTCGTCCGCTCCTGCTGCAGCGAAGCCTTGTTCAGTTTCAGTCGGGCCATGCCTCAGTGCGCCTCTCCCGAACCTTCGTCTTCCAAGCTCGGGTAATAGCGGTCGACGAGGTCCTGCTTCATCAGCAGCTCGTGGGAATCGAAGCACTCGGCCAGAGTCCGCCAGCTCAGGTCCAGCGCCTTCACCAGGGGCAGCGAGACGTTCACGTCCATGAAGCGGCGCTGGAACAGCTCCCCGAACTTGAGCAGCTTCATGTCGAATTCCGACAGCTCGAAGGCCATGGCCAGCTTCTGCTCCGCTTCCCGCGCGCCGGCGTAGAAGCGCACCATCGTGTTCATGATCTGCGCGTGATCCTCGCGGGTCACTTTGCCAACAACGTGCTGCTTGAGGCGCGACAACGAGCCGAATGGGTCGATGACCCCGTCGTGCAGGTAGAACTGACCCTCGGTGATATAACCCGTGTTGTCGGGCACCGGGTGGGTCACGTCGTTCCCTGGCATCGTAGTGGCCGTGAGGATCGTAACCGATCCCGCGCCGCGGAAGTCGCAGGCTTTCTCGTATCGACGCGCCAACTGCGTGTAAAGGTCTCCCAGGTATCCGCGCGTTGCGGGGATCCGCGCCTGGGCCACACCGATCTCCTTCATGGCGTCGGCGTAGGCCGTCATGTCCGTCATCAGCACCAGAACCCGCTTCGATCTCTCCATGGCGAAGCGCTCCGCCACCGCTAGCGCCATGTCTGGAACCAGCAGTCGCTCGACGATCGGGTCAGAGGCCAGGTTGACGTACATGATCGTTCGATGCGAGACGCCGTGCTCCTCGAACGCGGTCTTGAAGAAGTAGTAGTCGTCAAAGATCAGACCCAAACCGACAAAGATCACGATGTCCGCGTCCGCTTGGAATCCGATCCGAGCCAACAAGGCGTTGTAAGGTTCGCCCGCCACCGAGAAGATCGGGATCTTCTGGCTCTCCACCAGGCTGTTGAACAGATCGATCATCGGGACCTCGGTCTCGATCATCTTCGACGGCATAACCCGCATCATCGGGTTCACCGTGGGGCCGCCCACACGGATGGTCGGGTCGGCATCTAGGGGTGGCTTGCCATCGATGGGCTCACCTGAGCCCCGGAAGACGCGACCCAGGATCAGATTCGAGAATGTGACCTGCGGCGGATGCCCGAGGAAACGCACCCGGGCATCGGTGGAGATGCCTTTGCCGCCAGAGAATACCTGGAGGCTGACGATGTCTTTGTCCAGCTCGACCACGCTGGCGGTGGAAACCTGTCCATCGGTGTTCTCCACCACCGCCAGATCACCCAGGGCGACATCCTTGGCCCGCACGCGGATCATGTCGCCGACGATCTCTAGGACGCTGGTGTACCGGACGAGGGCGTCTAGCATCTATGGCCTCGAGTGTGAGTGACGCGTAAAGAAAGCCCTTCTGAAGGGATCTTAGCGGTCGGGAACGGTGGGGCAAGACCCTCGCCGTCGCTGCGCAGCCGCCGGTCAAATCTGGGCCGGTGGCGTGGGCTTGGAGCCGACCCGCTACCTTCAA
The DNA here is from genome assembly GCA_050117535.1 of Gemmatimonadales bacterium. Lineage (GTDB taxonomy): Bacteria > Gemmatimonadota > Gemmatimonadetes > Palauibacterales > KS3-K002 > JASFMO01. The sequence goes on from JASFMO010000361.1 coordinate 2,514, forward strand.
AAATTGTCTCTGTTGCTTATATTAATAATCACTAGCGTGCGGTGGCCCCACCCACGACCGACGACTCGGTAGGATGACCTATGACCGTCAGGCGCGTTAGACATAAGCGACACCTCCGCAGCACGGCGACCCGTGGGACTTGGGGCTGTCCAATGACGCGGAGCCGCACGAACTGGTGCTACCGGCTGTGCGTGCCGGTGAATGGCCTGGGAGCCTGCGGACGTATCGCGCCACATACTTTGCGAGGCCGCACAGACCTGGCGATCGAGAGATACCTGGCCAGCCGACGCGGCGACTTGAGCGGGACACATTCATCTTGACGCGTTCTTGCCTTCGATAAGCAATAGCCGATGACCGATTTCGGAGGCTGGCGCGAATAGGGGCACGGTATCGGTCGTGCCGCGAGTATTGCTGCACGCCTAGCTGTTTCCCATCTTCTAACGGCCCTATCCATCTGCCCCTCGCACCTATCTACGGTTCTACCTCGTGTCCAACGAAGTGCCTCCGCAAAGAGGTGAACTATGACCCAAGGGATCAGGTCGCTCTGGAGGAATGAAGACTGGTGGGCGGTTTGGTTCGGGTTTCTGCTGATTCTCGCCAGCCTCACACGCGTCATCACCGAAGTACCGAAGGTCGGCCGTTGGACCGATGATCCGCTCACGGCATTTGGGATCGGTTCGGGTGAAGGGACCATCCTGTTGCCGCTGCTGGGTCTGATGCTGGGTCTGGGGGTGTTGACCACCATCGGCATCGCCGCCATGCAAGCCGAGCGGCCCGGTCGCTACGGGCTCGGGTTTGCCGGCGTGTTCGTGCTCAGCTGCCTGGCCTACTGGATAGCGAACCAAACGAACATCAGGTACTGGGGCCTCAGCTATGCGTTATGGGCGCTGCTGGTTGGACTACTCATCTCCAACACGATCGGCACGCCGAAGTGGCTTCGCCCTGCGGCAAGGACCGAATTGTTCATCAAGACAGGTTTGGTGCTGCTGGGCGCGGAGATACTGTTCAAGAAGATCGTCTCGATGGGCGTGCCGGGGCTGATGGTCGCGTGGCTCGTCACTCCCACCGTCGTGATCTTCATGTACATGTTTGCCAACCGCGTTCTGAAGATGGCGAACAAGAAGCTGGCGATCATTGTGGCGAGCGCAACCAGCGTTTGCGGCGTCTCGGCTGCGATCGCCGTCGCGGCGGCCTGCCGCGCCAAGAAAGAGGATTTGACGCTGGCGGTGGGTATGACCCTGATCTTCACCGTTCTGATGATGTTCTTCATGCCGCTCGGGATCAAATGGATAGGAATGAACCATGTACTGGGGGCGGCCTGGATGGGCGGCACGATCGACGCGACCGGCGCTGTTGTTGCCGCCGGGTCGATGTTAGGCCCGATCGCGGAGCAGGTCGCGGCCGTGGTCAAGATGATTCAAAACGTCCTGATTGGCGTCCTAGCATTCGCGATTGCGTTGTACTGGGTGACCCGCGTCGATCTGGAACCGGGGCGGAAGGCGGACGTCCGGGAGATCTGGTATCGCTTTCCGAAGTTCGTCATTGGCTTCATGGGCGCCTCGATCCTGTTCTCGTTCCTCGTGGTTCCGTTGACCCAGGGAGATTTCGCGATGGTCGAATCGACGTATATCGACCCCGTAACCCAAG
>JASFMO010000362.1:0-4153 GCA_050117535.1 Gemmatimonadales bacterium
CCGCTGCACATTTTGCGTTGTCCCCTTCACGCGCGGCGGAGAGAAGAACCGCGAACCCCGCGCGATTCTGCAGGAGATCGGCGGGCTGGCGTCGGAGGGCATCACTGAATTCACGCTGCTGGGGCAGACCGTCAACAGCTATCGCCATGGCGACTGGGACTTTGCACGGTTGCTGCGGGCGATCGCGCGGTTGGACGGCGTGCGTCGGGTTCGCTTCACGTCGCCGCACCCTAACGACCTGACCCGTGACCTGGTCGACGTGATGGCGGCCGAAGCGGCGGTGTGTCCCCACCTGCATCTGCCAGTCCAGTCGGGTTCGAGCGCCGTGCTCAAGCGGATGGCGCGTCGTTACACGCGTGAAGAGTACCTCCAGAAGGTGGAGATGCTGCGAGATTCGATCCCGCACATCGCGCTCAGCACCGACATCATCGTCGGTTTCCCCGGCGAGACGGACGAGGATTTCGAAGACACGCTCAGCCTGGTTCGCGAAGTGAGGTACGACGATGCGTTCACGTTCCGCTACTCGCCGCGTGACGGCACGCCGTCCACGCGGATGAAGGAGGACTGGCACGTACCCGAGCACGTGGCCCAGGGAAGGCTCGAGCAACTGATCTCACTGGTCCGCCGCATGGCCGCCGAGAAGAACCTGGGCGAGGTGGGACAGATCGTGGAAGTGCTGGTCGAGAAGGTCGCCCGGCGCGGCAATCTATTGCAGGCCCGCACGGCGACTAACAAAGTCGTTCTGATCCCCGGTCCGGAAGAATCGATCGGCCGTTACCTGAGAGTGGCGCTGACGGGAACCAGCGGCGCCACGTTCACCGGTTTCCCCGTCGAGGCATGAAGAAAAACGCGTTGCTGTTTCGTATTTTGGGCGGAGTGGTCGCCGTCGTCGCTTTAGGTTGGTTTGCCTACGTCAACGGGGGGCAGACGGTCGATCTGCATCTCGGCTTGTTCACGTTGCGCGGCGTCTCGTTTCCGGTCGTCATCTACGCTTCCGTCATCGCCGGTATGCTACTCGTTGTCGGCGTGAGCGCTCGAGCGGATCTGCGCGCCCAAAAGGCCCTGAAGCGTTACGACCAGATCGCGGCGGACGCTCTCAAGGATTTCGATGCCGACGATGAGCGATCGACGGCGAAAGCCGAGCGGAAGCCCTGACCGCTACATGATTTCTACCTGATGCCCACCTGATCGACCTGATAGCCAGGTGATCGGCGCCTGATCGTTGGGGGGCGCGCAGACGCGTGCCGAGGGATTCGCTCCGCCGCTCGACCGCCTCACTCGGCGATCTGTGCGGCGCTCAGCAGGCGACCAGCGAAATCGCGGGTGCGCTCGAGGCTGCCGGACAGCGTCAGCGGGTTGTGTGTGCCGCCCTCGTAGATGTAGTACTCGAACTCGGGCTCGCCCCGGCCCAGTCCCTGCATCACCTCGATCAAGCGCTCCGCCTCGCCGACGGGCACGACCTCGTCGTCCGTCCCGTGGTGAACCTGCAGCGGCGGCAACCGCCCGGCGTAGAGCACGGGGGAGCGTCGCACCAACTCGGGCCGTACGTCCGCGATCGTCAACTCGCCCCGCTTCAACGGCTGGATGAACTGGGTGTTCAGGTAGTCGAGTCCCGGCAAATCGCGCAGTTGTCCGCGCAGCGCCTCCTCCACCACGTCTTGTGCGAAGGGCCCGAAAAAGTCGGTAGGACCGAAGAACTCGACGACCAGGTCGATGCGCGTGTCGCGCTCGGCCATCAGCAGAGCGACGTTGGCGCCGCGACTGAAGCCGATCACGCCGACGCGCCCCGGGTCGGCCTCGGGGACCAAACCGCTCAGCGTCACGCTCAGCAAGGCCAGCGCGTCATCCACATCACGGTCCCAGGGGCTAGGGGCGCCTTCCGACAGATAGGTGGTTCCGTCATAGATCAGCGGCTCCGAGCGAAACGACGGGGCCACGAAGACGAACTCGCTCTCCAAGCCACCGAGGATGAACGGGATGAGCGGCAACAGCTCGTCGACGTCTACGCCCCCATCGCCGCCGTGCGTGTAGATGAGGACCGGCAGACTGGCCGCGGCCGCGCCGTCGGGCACCAGGATCGCTCCATAGTGCTCGGCCTCGTCGACGACGTGCGAGACGATGCGCAGTGTGGCGGCGGTCGTCCCGACGTTCTCGGCACGGGTGAGCACGGTCTCCACGGTCTGAGCAGAAACATCCCGCTCGCCCCAGGCGTCGAGGATCGCCTGCGCCTCGGCCAGCGTCGGCTCGGCGAATAGCTCATCGAGATCCACGCCCTCGACGATCCGGTCTCCCGGACCGGTCGAATCACCGCAGGCAAAGAAGAACAGCGCGCTGATCAGCACGAGCAGCAGCGGGCGTGTCTCGCCGACTCGCATCATCAACATACCTCTGACCCCCTGACTATCCGTGTCGCTCGTTCCTGATCCGCGGCCCGCCCGGCAAACGGTCGTGCCGGCTGACGCGAATAATACATCCCGGGGTTGGGTCTCGGTACCGCACAGGATAACACGAAGCGCAACCGAGCTGTCCGCGAGTTGAGGATCTTGTGACGCCGACCGCGTAGCTGTTCAGGCGTGGGAAGACAGAGGAACGTCAGCGGATCGCTGCCCGCGTGAGATCGCGCCGGCCGCCGCGGACCCGACCGATCGCGCTCGCCGCTCTAGCCATGATCGTCGGGCTGACCGTGGGTTTGCACGGCCACGATCCGCTGTTGATCGTTTGCGGCGGGCTCGGCGTGGCCGTCGCCCTGGCGGCCGTACTTCGCGACGAAAGGGAGCTGCTGGTCTGGGCGGCGCTGCTCTTCGTCGGAGCCGCGGGCCTCCTCACCGGGCTGCTCGCCGAAGAGAGAGCCGGAGCTGACTGCCGGAACGGTTGGGAATCGGGCCAGCGCGTCGAGGTCGTCGGCGTTTCTCTGGGCTTCTTGCCGGAGGGCGAGAGGGGCAGCGTTCGGTTGCGCCCGAGAAGAACCGACGCCGCGAGCGGCTGTCTTTGGGCGGGCCCCGTCCGCGTATGGACCGACGGTCCCGTCCAACCGGGGGCTGTCTATCGCGTGCGGGGGGCCTGGCAGCCGGCTCGTTCGCCCGGGAGAGCTCCTCGACCGCCGGAGCGACGCGGGTGGGTGGCCGCCGCCCATTTCGACGCGGTGGGGCCGGCCGCGTTCCGCCAACATCCCTTCCTGACCGTGCGGGGAGCGTTAGCTGATCGGCTGTGGAGGTCGTACCCTCGCCGCTGGGCGCCGATGGCGCAGGCCCTGGTTCTGGGCCAGCGAGAGACTCTGGGACGCGAGACTTCGGAGCGCATCGCACGGGCGGGCCTGGCGCACCTGCTGGCGATTTCGGGCCTGCACGTCGGCATGCTGGCCGCGGCGATGTTCGCCATCGCGCGCCTGCTTAGACTTCCGGTAACGCAGGCTCACTTGGCCAGCGTGTTCGTCACGTGGACCTACGTGCTGCTGATCGGCGCGCCCGCCTCGGCGGTCCGGGCCGCCTTGATGGTGTCTCTCTGGGCGCTCACCCGCTTGGCTGGACGGGCGTCGTCGGCCTTCGACGTGCTGGGATTGGCGGCGCTTGTCCTATTGGCCGCCCGACCCTGGAGCGCCTTCGATCCGGGGTTCCAGCTTTCGTTCGCCGGAGCGGCCGCGGTCGGATACGCGTACCGCGAGGCGGGGAGCCTGTCGCTGCTGCGGGGGCGGTCGGCCTTCGTGAAGGCCATCGTGGTCAGCATGGTTACTAGTACCGCCGCGGTGTTGCTCACGGCGCCGATCACAGCCGTGCACTTCGGCCGGGTCACGCCCGCCGCCATCGTCGGCAATCTCGCGGCGATCCCGCTGCTGGGCCTGGCCATGCCCGCGCTTTTCTTGTCGGCGGCTTTGTCACCGTGGCCGCAGCTAGCGGCTTGGCCGGGGAGCGGCGCGATCGTGCTGCTGCAAGGCATCGAGGGGGTCGCTCGACTGTTGAGCAACGTGCGCTGGGCCTCGCTGACGATGCCGAATCCGGGTCTACTGCCCACGCTGGCCTATCTGGGCGTGCTCGTGCTGGGCGCGCACGCGCTGCGCGGCGCCTGGCAGCGGCGCCGCTTCATCCTCGCCTTGGGCCTGCTGACCGCAACGGCCATCGCCTGGCCGCCGCTCAAAGCGCGGTTGGGCCCCAGCCGA
>JASFMO010000363.1:0-4150 GCA_050117535.1 Gemmatimonadales bacterium
CCTGGCCAAATGCGTCGGCCAGGGGTGAGGAACTCCAGCTCGAGGCGCCGATGCTCCGTCTGCTGATCGAAGACAACGAGATCGCTCGCGCCGTAGCGTCGGCCGGCGATTCGGCACGGACCGGTGCGATTCGCGGCGCAGGCGGCGAGCCCTGGGCGCGAAGCGTATCGGAGGACTATGCTCTAACGGCCGACTCGATTGATATTCACCGGCCCGGCGGTCAGCTCGAGCGCTTGGTCGCCGTGGGTCGAGCACGGGCCAACACGGTGACGACTCTGTTCCCGAACGACTCGCTGCTGGGGAACGACTGGCTGGTCGGCGACACGATTACGGGCTACTTCGCGGCCAGCGACTCTCTGCTTGCGGCAGGGCGGGAGCCGGAGCTCGAGCGCTTGGTATCGGCAGGCAACGCGAGAGCCCTGTATCACATCATCGACGACGCCGGCCAGGCGGGCACGCGAGAACGGCCGGCCGTGAACTACGTGATTGGCCGGGTCGTGACGTTGGCGTTGACGAGCGGAGAAGTCCGTTCGGCGCAGGTGGTTGGACCCAGCACGGGGGTCTACTTGGAGCCGCTTCCCGCCGGGTTCGGGGCTGACACGACAGGCGCTCCATCGGATACGACCGGGGCCGTCACCGATACCATGCGAGTGACGCGTCCGGGGGGCGGCGCGAGATGATGGCCGAAACTGGCTTCTTGGCCTACATCGAGGGGGTGCCGGCGCACGATGCTCCGCTGCTCATCGCCGTGCGCGAGATGGCGAAGCGAGCGGATGATGAGGGCCGGGTCGTGCGAGAGCGGTTGGCGACGGCTTTCCGTGACTCCTACGTGACCCACTACAGTCAGGTGGCGCGCGATGGCTCGCCGGAGAGCCGCCGTCTGTTCGAGATCCGGCGCATGACCACCGAGGAGGTCAACGCGTACCTGAGCGAGCAGATCCTGACGCGCCTGGCGTCCGAGGGTTGGCTGGAACCCGCCGCCGATGGTGAGTCGATGGTTGCTTTTTCAGATGGCGCCTGGAGAGCGATCAGCTCCGATCCGGCTGGCTTCAACGCGTTGGTGGAACGGGAAGTCGAGCGGCGCCTGACGGCACCGGCGGAGACCGAGCCGGCCGCGGCCCCGGTGGCGGGCGGCAGTCGGATGGCGACGAAGGGCTTGGTGAAGGTCTATAAGAAGCGACGTGTGGTGGACGAGGTCGATATCGAGGTGCGGCAGGGGGAAATCGTGGGATTGCTCGGCCCCAACGGGGCTGGCAAGACCACCACGTTTTATATGATGGTCGGTCTGGTCTCACCCGACGCCGGCGAAGTCTATCTGGACGGGCGACCGCTGACCAAGGTTCCCATGTTCAAGCGAGCGCGTCAGGGCATCGGGTATCTGGCCCAGGAGCCGTCCGTGTTCCGACGGCTCAGCGTCGAGCAGAATATCATGGCGATCCTGCAAACGCTGAAGATCTCCGACGAGGAGCGTAAGCAGCGGCTGGAGGTTCTGCTGGACGAGCTGTCAATCAAGCATCTACGGAAGAACAAGGCGTACTCGCTATCGGGTGGGGAACGGCGGCGGCTGGAGATCACCCGCGCCCTGGTCACGAATCCCAAGTTCATGCTGTTGGACGAGCCGTTCGCCGGCATTGACCCGATCGCGGTCGATGACATTCAGCGGATCGTGGCGGACTTGAAGAAACGTGGGCTGGGGGTCTTGATCACTGACCATAACGTACGAGAGACGCTGTCGATAACGGATCGCGCCTATATCATGTTCGACGGTCGAATACACATCGAAGGCACGTCCGAGGAGCTGGTTAACGATCCTCAGGCACGTAAGCTATATTTGGGAGAGGACTTCCGCCTCTAGGGGAGGGAAGGGGAGGAGATGAGAGTCGGTCTACACCAGAGCGTCAAGCTAGGGCAGGAGCTGAGGATCAACCCACGCCTATATCAGGCGATGGACCTGCTCTACATGCCACTGCTCGACCTACAACAGCACCTGAAGCAGGAGCTGGTCGCCAATCCGTTTTTGGAGCTTGTCGAGCCCACCGAGGAGCCGGTAGACGAAAGCACCGACAACTCGGAAACAAAGGAAGACGAGAACGAGGTCGACTGGGAAGACATCCTACTGGATGGCTTCGAAACGGGCGGGCGACGGGAGGAATATGAAGAGCGTGAGTACTTCGAGCCGACGGCGGTGGCGACACGCGATCTTTATGACCACCTGCGCGACCAGATATCCCTCCTGCGTCTGGATCCGCGCCAGATCATGATCGCCGAAGAAATTATCGGCAACATCGATGATGCCGGATTCTTGACCTGTTCGGTGCAAGAAGTCCTGGATTCGTTGAACAAGTTTCTCGAAAGCGACGACGCCAGGCTGGCCGGATTCGGTGACGAGGAGCCCTTCACGCTGGAGGAAGTGGAAGGCGCCCTGGCCGTCATCCAGAGCCTTGATCCGCCGGGCATTGGGGCGCGCGACCTGCGCGAATGTCTATTGTTGCAGCTTCGCGACCGTGAGACGACCAACGGGATCGTTTACGACATCGTAGACAAGCATTTCAATCAACTGGTGAATCACCGGTGGGCCGAGATATCGAAGGAGCTCGGGGTCAGTCCGCGCGAGGTTCAGACCGCAGCGGACGATATCGCGAAGCTCGACCCCAAACCCGGCCTGCAGTACTCCGGCGGCGAGGGTAACTATATCATCGCCGACCTTGTGGTCGAAAAGGTCGACAGCGACTACCTGGTCTTCCACAATGACACCGCCCTGCCTCGCCTGCGACTCTCGCGCTCGTACCGCGAGGTTGCTCGCGATAAGGCGAAGTTCAAAGGCGAAAACAAGGAGTTCATCTCGAACAAGCTGAACAACGCCAATTGGATGTTGCAGGCGATCGAGCAGCGGCGCCAGACGATGCTCAAGGTGATGAACTTCATCGTCAACCGCCAGCGGGATTTTTTCGAGGAAGGGATCGAGCACCTCAAGCCCTTGACGCTTCGAGAAGTGGCCGAAGTCATCAACATGCACGAGTCGACGGTCTCCCGCGTGACAAACCAGAAGTACGTGCAGACGCCGCGCGGTGTCTTTCCACTCAAGTTCTTCTTCTCGAGCGGTCTTTCCACCGATTCCGGTGAGGACGTCTCGGCACGAGGCATCAAGGCTCGAATTCGGAAGCTCGTCTCCGAGGAAGACCCCAAGAAACCACTCACCGACCAAGCGATCGTCGATATTCTCAAGCGGGAAGGGATCAACATCGCGCGTCGTACCGTAGCCAAGTACCGCGATCAGCTTGGCATTCTCTCGGCTCGCATGCGCAAGCGCGTATGAGTCAAGCGGCGAGGACCGACGGCCACCCGCAGGCGACGGCTACGGTGGATACCGACTTGCGCCGCAATTTCTCCGTCATCATTCCGGCCTTCAACGAGGCGGAAAACATCCCGGACTTGCTTCGAGAAATCGCACATACGTTCAACACACACGGCTTGAGCGGCGAGATCATCTTGGTCGACGATGGCTCCACGGACGGCTCTGAGGAGATCGCTCGACGCGAAGGCGCGCCGTTGTCGCATTTCAAGTACCGCCGACACCGGCGTAACCTGGGGAAGACAGAAGCTCTGGTGACCGGCGCCCGGGCGGCAGAGACCGACTGGCTCGTTCTCTTCGATGCGGATTTGCAGCATAGCCCCGAGGAGATTCCCCGACTGCTCGCCGAAGTCGCACAGGGGTACGATATCGTCTGCGGGCGAAAGGTGGGCAAGTACCAGAAGCCCGTGGTGTCCGGCATCTATAACTGGATATCACGGCGTATCTTTCGGGTCCCGGTCCGTGACCTCAATTCGATAAAGGTCTTCCGCAGAAGCGTCCTCGACGAGATACAACTCCGTCACGATTGGCACCGGTTCTTCGTCATCTTGGCGCATGCTCGCGGATACAGCGTCGGCGAGATCGACGTCGAGCTGCATCCGCGTAGAAAAGGCGAGCCGAAGTACGGGGGATCCGGCCGCGTCTTCGTCGGCGTTCTCGATTTGCTGGCCGTCTGGTTCCTACTGCTGTTCAGTCGAAAGCCGATGCTGCTGTTCGGGTTCACCGGCCTTGTTTTGTTCGCCCTCGGACTACTGGTGGGCTTGGCTGCGATTGTGATGCGGGCTATGGGTCACGGCT
>JASFMO010000364.1:0-4135 GCA_050117535.1 Gemmatimonadales bacterium
ATCAGTCTGGAGAGCGGGTTGAACGAGCGGATGCGCGCCCTGGAGAGCGGGCTGAACGAGCGCATGAGGAAGCTCGAGAGCCGGCTGCTCGGCTGGGCGTTCGCCTTCTGGGTGGGTCAGTTCGCCGTCCTCATCGGTATTCTCTTCGCTTTCTTCCGGAACTAACACTGCCAACTGCTCGTTGCGGCACCGCCGGGCGCATTCCACCGGCTCGTGCACCCGGGGAGCACTGCTACAAGACTTCTGTTCCTCCCCCGCCGGCGGAGCAAAAGTGCCTACGTATCCGGCGACAGCGTTTCGATCGGCCGTCGCGCCGCCTGGACCCGTGGCTGCAGCTCGGGATCGGCGTCTTTCCAAAGCTCGACCAGCTTGCCGTAGTAGAGGACCGCCTTCGCCGCCTCACCGCGCTGCTCGTACAGGTCGCCGAGCCGTTCGTACACGACAGGTAGCCAATACGGATCGAATCCAGCCGCGGCCGAGACCCCGCCCAGCGCCCGCCGAAGGTAGGGGGTCGTGAGACACCGCTCGGCATACGGAGTCGTGACGTACCGTTCATACACGGCCACGGCAGAATCGGCTTGCCCGAGCGATTCATACAGTTGGCCGAACAGAGGAAGCTGACAGATCGGACAGCGGTCGCGTTCCTGCGCGAAGCGAAGCTCGGCCAGAGCGTCCTCGGGACGACCCTCGGCCATCGCCACCGAGGCCCAGCCGAGCCGGCGGGGAACCTCCTGCAAACGCCGCAGATTCTGCGGGACGATCGCTTCCCACTCCTCCAGAAGCTCGCGCGCCCGCTGGGGCTCGCCGACGAAGGCGTAGAGCGCGGCCAGCCCGGGATAAGGCCGGCCGACGGGCTCGATGGACTCGAGCGGGTGCTCCGCGAGCGCCGTCCCGATCGTCTCGAGCGCGCGCGCCGTATCCCCGAGAAACCAGGCCTGCATGCCGGCCAGTTCGATGGCGTTGGCCAGGTAGCCTTCGGGTCGCTCGCCGTCCCCATCGGCGGCCATCGCATCACGGAAGTGCGTCTCGGCTTCCGCCAGCTTGCCCTGCACCTGGTCCAAGCGGCCCAAATGCCGACTGATCCTCGCTCGATACAGGTGGCTTTCTACGTTGCGATCCCCCCACCTTCTGAGGTGCGCCTCAGCCGCTCGGTAATCGCCACTGGCGGCGGCGAGAATCCCGCGGTTGTACGCAACGATGTCCGGGTAGATCGGCGGCTTCTCTTCCCACTGTCGAAGAGTCTCTTCCGCCTCGTCGAACTTGCCCTGGCTATGCTGGCTGCGGACGAGACCGCCCCGACTGATCCGCGCCAGCGTATCCAGATCGATTCGGTGGCGATACAGTTCCTCGGCGCGAGCGTAGTCGTGCAGCGTCTCGTACGCGCCTGCGATCTGGTTGTACGCCTCGGCCCAGTACGGGTCCATCTCCAGCACCAGGCTCCAAGCGTTGATCAAGGCCTCCCAATCGCCCGTGACCATCTGGTGATAAACGGCCTCGGTGTTGTACTGCTCTTTGAGGGTCAGTTGGTGACGCAGCTCGTAGGCGCGCGTGGCGTCCGCGATGATCTGCGCGGGCTGAATTCCCACATTCGTGAGGCAGTGAGCGCGCATTCGATACGCCGCGGCGAACAGCGTATCGATCGCGATCGCTCGGCTGGCGAGATCGCAGGCACGGCGAAATTCACGCAGCTCTGTGTTGGCTCGAAGGCTTTCGGTATACAGTCGCATAGCTTCCAGCGAGGGTGTCCGTACCTGTTTGAGAGGCGGACTGGCTCGAATCGATTTGAGCGACTCGCCGATTCTCTCCCGCAGACGTGCCGACAGCCGATCGGCGGCCGATATGATGCTATCGGGCTGCTCCGCCGTTTCTCGGAACGACTCCAGTACCTCGCCCGTTTCTGCCGCTTCGAGCCGGGCCGACAGAACGAAGGTCGACCCGCTCCGATGGAGCGCGCCGGCCACCACCGCTTTGAGGCTGCCGCGAATGGCCACCTCACGCGCCAACTCGCTGCTCAGCGGCTCGTCGGGTGACCTCGTCATCTGCCGCAGCATCCCGTTGACGTAGGCGCGATTCGCCACTCCCACGACGGGGGACCCTTCGAGATCGAGCCGCACGAGGTCCGTCACCATCTCCGCCTTCATCGGATCGCCGGTGTAGTCCTCGAAGTCGGCCAGCACGATCAGGTCGCGTTCCTCAAGAAGGCCCTTGCCGATCAACGTGCCCCACGGCCCGATCCCCAGCGCACGCGTCGCCATATAGCCGGAGACGGTGAGGCCGAGAACGGCGAACGCGGCCGCGATCACGGCAACCGTGATACGCCAGCTGAGCCACCCTCTCGCGGCTGAAGCGTCATCCAGAAAGGCGGTCAGCAGTACAAAGGGGAGGCACGCGAAAAGCAGGGCCACGGTAGCGCTGAACACCCAGCCGGGAAGGCCAAACTGCAGCGTCGACACGTGCGCCGCGCCGGCGATGACCAACGACACAACCGAGTAGATCGTGACGGCCAGCGCCAGCCGACCGCCGAGTCGGCGAACCCGAGGCTCCGGGGTGCGCCCGGCCTCGGCCGCCTCGCTCTCCGGGACTTCGCGCGGCGGTGCCTCGACATAGCCGCCCGCCTCGCGCCTCAGGCGCTCGGCCAGCTCGAGAACCTCGGGAAGCGGTTCCGCGCCCAGCTCTTCCCGCAACAGGCGCGCGTGCTCCTGCCCTTGCTGGATGGCGTTCCCAGGGTCTCCCGAGCGCGCCAGCGCCTCCATCAATCGCAGCGCGTAGCGCGAGTTGTAGCGGTCGTGCGCGGCCAGCCGTTTCAACCAGCCGACGGCGCGCGCGTGGTCGCCTTCGGCCTCCGCTTCGGCCGCCAGCTTGTCGAGGACTTCCGCGTACTGGTCGGCGAGCCGCAGCCGCTCGGACTCCACCCAGCGCTCGAACTCGGCCCCGCCATTGGGAAAGAACCCATCGAGGAACGGACCCCGGTACAGCTCCGCGGCGTGCGTGAGTTGTCCGGCGTCGAGAGCGTCCTGGAATGCGTCGACGTCGCTCCTGACCACATCCGAATCGAGCCTAAGTATCTCGCCCACGGTGAGTACGGCGTCCTCGCACAGCGACCGGCGGATCTGATAGACGGTGTCGGCCAGGCGGTGGCGCGCCCGGGCGCCGTCGCTTTCCGGCCACAGGTACCCGATCAGCTTCTCTCGGCTGTACCCGCTGTCACGCGCTGTGGCGAGGAGCGCCAGGATGGCCAGCGCGCGTTGTGGCAGGGCTTCGTTCGGGGCAGCATCGCCACATTCCTCGAGGGAGACACCGCCGAAGAGGCGCAGAAAGCACATGGCTCCGCCTGCGATTCGCTCGAGCACGAAGACCGGATTATTTCCGGATTATTCCCGGACCCACCGCACTTAAGATACCGGGAAAGGCAAGCCACGGGCCAGAGGTTCGCTCTCGCGGCGCCATCCTGGCGTACCGGAGCGACGAGCTCTCCCCAGCGGGTCGTCAGACCCGGACCACCCTCAGCCCATCCCACCGTTGGGGCGGCTCGGTTGTGGGCGGACCTCTGGCTCAGGAGTTCACCGCGCGCAGGAGGTCATTATGGGCAACCGATTCTTTACACCCGTTCTCATCGCCGTTGTCTGCTTCGCGCTAAGCTGCGACGAGCCGAACCCGACCGAGGTCACGCCGCCGCCATCGGATCAGCAGTTTGCCGTCACCACCAACGAGAAAGATGTCGAGTACCAGAATGAGCTTGCGCTTTGCGGAGACTGGATTTCGGTCGAGGGGACCGAGCATTGGGTCATCAAGCGCACCGAAACGCCGAGCGGCCGGATTCAATGGAGCACGCGGACGAACTACAAAGGCACCGCCGTGGGTACTCCGAGCGGCCACACATGGAAGCTTAATGGACAGTTTCACTACCAGGAAGTTATGGACGGCAACGACGGGCTCCCGTTCGTGGCGAAGTATCAGCAGAGAGGGGTCTTCGTTGGGCTCGGGCAGACGCCGAACATGAGGGGAAAAATCAACTGGCACGTGACCGTCAACCCTGCAGGTGATTGGGTCGTTGACCGAAGGTTCATCCCCGACCCAATTTGTCAGGGGAATTAACGAGCACGTGAACACGTAATGGAGAAGCGGATCATGGTCG
>JASFMO010000365.1:0-4134 GCA_050117535.1 Gemmatimonadales bacterium
CCTTGCCATTACTCTTAGCCATAGCCTGTTCTCTATCGTTGACATTAATCGAGGCGCCCACCGCTGCCGCGTACAGAATGAGCGCGGATGACACGAAACTAACCGGCGTTGGAAGGTGCAACCCTCATGCCAGCTTCGGGCCCAGGAATCGGCGTGCAAGCACGACATTCTGGCGCGAATCGGTGCCTTTATGCCAAAGCGGCAGGCCAGGAGCGTGGCGGAGCGCACCGTTGACGGGCCTCAGTCGACCCCGTAGGTTCGCGGAGCTATGATTCCGTACCGGGACGAGAACCCCACGGAGTTGGTGCCGGTCTTCACGGTCGCGCTGATCATCGCTAACGTGGCGGTGTGGGTCTTCGTTCAGGGGGCGGGCGCTTACCTCGAACCTTCCGTCTGTCATTACGGGCTCATCCCGGTCGAGCTAACCGGTCGCGAGATCGTGGGTCCACGCGTGTGCCCGTTGGGCGGAGTGACGTGGGCGACGTTGTTCTCCTCGATGTTCATGCACGGTGGCTGGCTCCATCTGGGAATGAACATGTTGTTCCTCTGGGTGTTCGGGAACAACATCGAGGACTCGATGGGTTACTTTCGCTTCCTTCTCTTCTATGTGTTCTGTGGACTGGCCGCCGCTTTTCTACACATCGCTATGAATCCCAGTTCGGCGGTTCCGACGGTGGGGGCCTCGGGCGCGATCAGCGGCATCCTGGGCGCCTACATCATTCTCTACCCCCGCGTCAGGGTGTACGTCTTCTTCCCGCCCTTCTGGTTCTTCACGATGAGCGCGGGCTGGGTGCTGGGCTACTGGATCGTGATCCAGATCTTGATGGGCATCGGCACGTTGGGCGGACAGATGACGGGCGTAGCGGTTTGGGCGCACATCGGCGGGTTCGCGGCTGGACTGATACTCGTCAAGCTGTTCGTCAGACCACAGCTCGTCAATGCCAAACGGGGGGGCGTGCGTCTGGATCGCGGGGAGATTCGCTCCCAGCACTACTGGTGGTGAGGCCGGCGGGCGGCGCTAGCCGGCCGGCGCGGCCCAATGGTTGAGCGGGCCGTGTCCAGCGCCGAGCCCCGGTGCGGTCTGGATAGCGAGTCTGGTGAAGTCGCGGGCGTCGACGACGGCCTCCAGTCGCGAACGACCGAGCGCCAACCCGGCGCAGATCGCGGCTGAGAGTGTGCACCCGGTCCCATGCGTGTGGCGCGTGTCCAGCCGGTCGTCGCGCCATTCGTGCCATTCGTCGCCGTCGAAGTAAATGTCCACGAGGGTGCCACCGGTCAGGTGGCCACCTTTCAGCAGAACCGATCTCGCACCTCGCTCGATGAGCAGGCGCGCCGCCGCTCTCATGTCCTCGACCGTCGTGACGTCACGGCCCGCGAGTATCGCGGCTTCGGGTAGATTCGGCGTGATGACCTCGGAAAGTGGCAGAAGCTCGGTGGTCAGGGCGCCCACCGCGTCCTCTCGCAGCAGGCGAGCCCCGCTCTTGGCCACCATCACGGGGTCGACCACCAGTCGGGTCAATCGTGTTTCCTGCAACGCTGCGGCCACGGCCTCGATGATTTCGGCATCGGCCAGCATACCCGTCTTCGCTGCCATCGGACGCAGGTCGTCAGCAACGGCGCGGATCTGATCGGCGACCACGTGGGGTTCGATTCGCTGGACGGATCGCACACCCAGCGTGTTTTGGGCCGTAATGGCGGTAATGGCGGAGGTACCAAAGACTCCGAAGGCGTGGAACGTCTTCAGGTCTGCCTGGATCCCGGCGCCGCCGCCGCTATCGCTTCCGGCGATCGTCAGGGCGACGTAACGTGTTCCCATCGATACTCCTTCCGCCGCACGCTATCTTTGGCCAGTTGATTTCGGTCGACCACATTCAAACCGTGCGGGGCGCCGCGCACAGACACCCTATGATCTCACGGGCTCAGGCGAAGCTGGTCCGCAAGCTCAAGTCGCGCAAGCAGCGCGAGGAAGCCGGGGCTTTCCTCGCCGAGGGCGTTCGACTCGTGGAAGATCTTCTGGCCAGCGGCTGGGAGGTCGATCTGGTGGTGACGTCGCCCGGATTGGTCCGCTCGCCCCGCGGCCGGCGGCTGTTTGAGGCGATCGAGAGGGGTGGCTGGGCCCGGTCAGAGGTCTCGGATGCCGAGCTGGCGGACCTGGCGGACACCGAGACGCCGCAGGGCGTGCTGGCTGTCGCCCGCCGACCGCATCGGCGGCTGTCGGAGTTCGAGCCGGGCGCGCAGGCCGCCATCCTGGTGTTCGATCGCGTTGCCGACCCGGGGAACTTGGGGACTCTGCTGCGCGCGGCCTACGCGCTTGGGGTCGATTGGACCATCGCGCTACCGGGGACGGTGGATCCTTGGAACGCCAAGTCGGTGCGCGCGTCGGCCGGCGCCCTGTTTCGACTGCCTATCTCGCAAGAGCGCTGGAGTGAGGTCTCGGCCTGGCTGAAGGAGCGGGCGTTTACCATCTTGTGCGCCGACCCGGGTGGGGAAGTCGTGCTGCGGTCCGGCGAGCCGGTCGGACGCTTCGCTCTCGTGCTCGGGAACGAGCCGTTGGGCCTGTCGGATGAAGTGCGGGAAAGCTGCGGTCGACGCGTCGCGGTCGAGCTGCCGGGCAACATGGACTCGCTGAACGTGGCGATTGCCGGAGCACTCCTCCTCGACCGCCTGCTCACAGCACAGACGAGAAGATCCGACTGACGGGTTGGAATGGCGTAGCCGAAAGTTGCCGCCCAACAGAGGTCGACCGATGTCTGAATCCGTAATCCTGTTCTACTCCGCGCTTGTCGGACTGGCGGTCGGTTCGTTCTTGAATGTCTGCATCTACCGATTGCCAGCGGGCGGTTCTTTGCTCCGGCCACCTTCCAGTTGTCCGGCCTGCAAGCGGCGGTTGCGGTGGTTCGAGAACATTCCGGTGCTCAGCTATGTGGCCTTGCGCGGCCGCTGCCGATCGTGTGAGGCGCGGATTTCACTCCAGTATCCGCTCATCGAATTGGCGACGGCGGCGATCTGGGTCGGCGCCGCGATCTACTTCGATGGACTGTGGCCGGGACTCTCGGCGGCCGTGTTCGGAACGTTGCTACTGGGCATCGCGGTGACAGATGCGCGCGAGTACATCATTCCCGACGAGTTCAGCGTCGGCGGGCTGTTGATCGGGTTGGCGCTATCGTTCGCTCCGGGCGGGCCGTCGCCGTTGATGTCGGTGGCGGGCGCACTCGTGTGTTTCGCGTTCATGTATGCGGTGGCCGTTGTTGGTGAGTGGGCGTTCAAGAAACCGGCGTTGGGAGGCGGTGACATCAAGATGATGGCGATGGTAGGAAGTTTCATGGCGCCACGCCAGCCGCCGAGCATTCTGTACGCATTCCTCTCCGACCTGGGGGCGGGCTTCCTCTACGGTGCCATTCTGGGCCTATTGACGGTTTTTGTCGGCTCGGTAGTCGGAGCTGTGATCTTTGGACCTATCGGCCTGAAGACCGGAAAGCTGGTCCCCTTTGGAATCTTCCTGGCCGTTGGTGCCGCGATCGTCTACGTATGGGGAGACTCACTGATCGACGCCTACGCGATCTGGAGTCTCGGCTACTAGCAGTCGGCCACCGGTAGTCAATCACGGAGCTTCCGACGGGCCGTCGTCCTCGATGGTCAAAGGCCGACAGCCGGCGCTCGGCTTACGAGTTTTCCTCGATTTTCGATGATCGATGGTCGGCGTTTTTCGATGTTCGATGTTCGGCTTTCGATATTCGGGTTTCGGGTTCGGCATCCCCCGCCGTCTCGGGAACGTCAGCGCGGGGAGCCTGACGTATGAGACGGGCCTTCACGACCTGGGTGTCGGTGGCCGCCGTGATCTCGATCTGGACACCCTCGCGGGTAATCGTCTCGCCCGGTGCGGGTACCTGGCCGAACACCTCCAATAGGTAGCCATTCAGCGAGCGGTGCTCGAGCAGTGGAAAAGTCGTGTTGAAGAAGTGGTTGATTTCGCGAAGGTCGGCGCTCCCGTCAACCAGAATCTCGTTCTTGCCAAGCCGGACGATCGGCTCCGCCGCGATGTCCGTCTCATCCACGATCTCGCCCACCAGCTCTTCGAGGATGTCTTCCAACGCGATCAGACCGTCAACCCCCCCGTACTCATCGATCACGATG
>JASFMO010000366.1:0-4121 GCA_050117535.1 Gemmatimonadales bacterium
GAGCGCCGCCGACGGCGATGGCTTCGTCAGAGCGGCGAAGGGTTCGACGGAGCTGTTCATCCGCCCGGGTTACCGATTCAGCGTCGTGGACCGCCTGATCACCAATTTCCACCTACCGCGCTCTACGCTGTTGATGCTCGTATCGGCGTTCGCCGGACATGAGCTGACAATGAAGGCCTATCGGCATGCCGTCCGGAGCCGCTACCGCTTCTACTCTTATGGCGATGCCATGGCGGTGCTATGACGAGCGCGAATGGTCTTGCCCCGAGACGGCAGCCGGAGGACCAGACCGTTGGCCGCGTCTTCAGCCTCGCGTCGCGGGACGGCGCGGCGCGGGTGGGCGTACTGCGGCTGGCGCACGGCACGGTGGTCACCCCAGCATTCATGCCCGTTGGCACGCAAGGGACGGTAAAGGCCGTAGCGCCTCAGGAACTCGAGGCGCTGGGTGCCGAGATGATTCTGGCGAATGCCTATCACCTGTATTTGCGCCCGGGCCACGAGTTGGTGCGCGTCATGGGCGGTCTGCATGGCTTCATGGATTGGCAGAAGCCGATTCTGACCGATTCGGGCGGATATCAGGTCTTCTCGCTGGCGAGCATCAATGAGGTCAGCGACGCTGGCGTTTGGTTCCGGAGCCATATCGACGGGTCACCGCACTTTGTGACACCCGAGCTGGTGATGGAAATCGAGACCGCGCTGGGCGCGGACGTGATCATGGCATTCGACGAGTGCCCGCCCGGGCGGGCGGACCGAGAGACGGCCGCCCGAGCCGTGAAACGTACGCAGGCCTGGCTAGAACGCTGCGCCGACCGGTTCGATGCGCTGCGCAGGGGCGGTCCGCCGCAGGTGTTGTTGCCGGTGCTGCAAGGAGGCACTTTCATAGATCTGCGCATCGAGTCGCTGGAACGCGCCCGCGCGCTGCGTGAGTGGCCGGGATATGGGATCGGCGGCCTTTCCGTGGGTGAGCCGAAGGAGCTGACGCAAGAGATTCTAGCCGGGCTCGAGCCGGACCTGCCGGCCGACGGTGTGCGCTACTTGATGGGCGTCGGATACCCGCAGGATCTGGTTCGGGCCGTCAGGTTGGGCTACGATCTGTTCGATTGCGTAGCGCCGACGCGTAACGGCAGGAATGGAACGGCCTTCACGTCGCAGGGGCCGGTCAACGTGAAGGTCGCCGCCTGGAAGGAGGATCGCTCGCCGATCGAGGCGGGTTGTGAGTGCTGGGCATGCCGGCGGTACAGTCGGGCGTACGTCCGCCATCTATTCGTAGCACGGGAGCTACTCGGTTTGCGAATATTGTCTATACACAATCTTCATTTCCTAACGGACTTGATGAGACAGGCGCGGGCGGCGGTGCAGGCGGGGCGTCTTGCGAGTTGGGCGGATGACTGGTTGAGGCGTTACGAGGACAATTAGAAGCGGGGGGAGCGAATTGCTATCACTGTTGTTTGTACCGTCAGAACAGGGCGGCGGCGGCGCCATGGGCACGTTTATCATGCTCGGGGCGTTCATCGGGATATTCTACTTCCTGCTGATTCGACCACAGCGGCAGCAGCAGAAGCGGCACGAAGAGATGGTCAAGACGCTGAGGCGGGGCGATGAGGTCTCGACGCTTGGTGGCATCGTTGGCCGCATCGTGCACATCAAGGAGGACCGGATAACGATCAAGACGGGTGAGGACACCCGTCTGGTGATCGAGAGAGATAAAGTGGCCCGAAAGCTGGCCACAGGTGCGGAGGAGGAATCATAAACAAGCTGGAAATACGCCTGCTTGGTGACCCCGTTCTTCGGCAGCCGGCAGAGGAGGTCGATACCTTCGATGACGAACTGCGCCAGTTGATTCACGACATGTTCGCGGTCATGTACGCAGAGGAGGGTATCGGACTCGCAGCACCGCAGATCGGAGTCTCGAAGCGGTTCTTCGTGATGGACGTGGGCGAGCCCGGAGCGCGTGCTCAGGCTATCGTGAATCCGGTGGTCGTGCAGGAGAGCGGCTCCGAGAAGGGGGAAGAGGGCTGCCTCTCGCTGCCCGGTTTGGTCGGGGAAGTCGAGCGTGCGGCGAAGATCGTGGTGGAGGGGCACGACCCAGATGGAAAGCCGCTTCGTCTGGAAGCGTCCGAACTGGTCGCTCGCTGCATCCAGCACGAGATCGACCACCTGGACGGCGTGTTGTTCATCGACAGGCTATCGCCGATCAAGCGGAAGCTGCTCCTCTCGAAGTGGAAGAAGCGCCGGAAGGAAGCGGAGCGCGGGTGAGAATCGTCTTCTGGGGCACGCCCGACTTCGCGCTAACGGTGCTGAGCGGACTGCTGGACGCCGGTCGCCATGTTGTGGGCGTCGTGACGCAGCCTGACCGTCCGGCGGGTAGAGGGCGGAAGACGAGCGCACCGCCGGTGAAGTTGGCGGCGGAGGAGGAAGGGATCCCGGTTCTGCAGCCCGAGAAGCCGAGAGGCGATGAGTTCATGGGCGAGCTAAGTCGGTTAGCGCCCGACGTCTCGGTCGTGGCTGCCTACGGGCACATTCTGCGAAAAGAGGTTTTGGAGCTTCCGCGGCTCGGCTCGTTCAACGTACACGCGTCGCTGTTGCCCGAACTTCGCGGTGCGGCGCCTGTGGCGTGGGCGATCATTCGGGGCTACGAGCACACCGGCATTACGATCATGCGGATGGCCGAGAAGCTCGATGCGGGCGCGATCATACGTCGGGCGCGATGTGAGATTCCGGCCGGGATCACGGCTGGAGAACTGACCGCTGACCTCGCTGACCTGGGCGCGCGGACTTTGTTGGAGGTGCTGGAGCTGATCGAAACGGGTGATGCCGATGGCGAACCGCAGGACGAGTCCTCGGCGACGTATGCGCCCAAGCTGACACCTGAGGATGTCCGAATCGATTGGCAACGATCGGCGGCTGAGATTGAGCGCCTGATTCGGGGTGCCGATCCGGCACCTGCCGCGTGGACAGAGCTCGGTGGGTTGAGAGTGCGTGTCTTCGCCCCTCGTGTCTCGGCGGGAGTCGGCGATGCGGAGCCGGGGGTCGTGGTCAGCGCCCATCCGAGATCAGGCCTCGAGGTGTCGACCGGTCAGGGTATCCTGGGGGTCGGTCAGGTTCAGCCGGCCGGCAAGCGTCGAATGGACGCCGTCGATTGGATACGGGGGCGGGGAGTCGAGGCGGGCCAGAGATTCGAATGAAGCGGAACTTGCCGCGGATATTCGTCGTGGCGACCGGTGACGTCGCGACGGGGAGCGACTTTCCGGATCGGACGAGTGAGGTCTTGTCGGCGGGCGGCCGCGGATGCGCGGTTCAGCTTCGAGCGCATGGTCTACCGGGCGGAAGGGTGCTCGATCTGGCCGGCGACCTACGCGAGATGGCGCGCCGGAGCGACGCGCGTCTCTGGATCAACGACCGAATTGATGTGGCGCTCGTGATACGCGCTGACGGGGTGCAGCTTGGGGCACGCAGCCTGGATCCCGACGGGGCTCGGCGAGTGCTGGGTCGTTCTTGCTGGATCGGCCGTTCGATCCACACGTCGGAGGAAGTCGGGTTGGTGGAAGCGGATGTCTACGTTCTCGGCAACATCTTTGAGACGGCTTCGCATCCGGAGCGGGCGGCATTGGGGGTGGCAGCGGTGAGGGAGGCGGCGCGTTTCGGGCGACCGATCGTCGCCATCGGGGGTATTACTCCCGAAAGGACGCGCGAGGTGGTCGAGGCCGGCGCCTGGGGCATTGCGGTGTCGAGTGGTGTCTGGGGGGCAAGAGATCCGGCGGCGGCGATGGTGCGTTACGCGCGTGCGTTAGATGAGGCCGAGTGCGTGGGCAGCGTATCGAACCGAACTGAGTCAAATGGTTGATTCCGGTAACGAGGCGATCAATATCACAATCACGTTGAACGGCGAGGAGCGCGAGTTTCCGTCCGGGATGACGATCCGGGACTTGCTGGGGCGGCTCGAGCTTCACGAGCGACTGGTGGTGGTCGAGAGGAATCGTGAGATCATTCGCCGGGAGGAATATGGTAACGTTAAGGTAGGCGCTGGGGATACGATTGAACTGGTCCACTTCGTCGGTGGAGGGTGAAGCGCGAGCCAGGGGCGGGGGACCGTCCGAGAGGGAGGTAGATCTGCATGACCG
>JASFMO010000367.1:0-4110 GCA_050117535.1 Gemmatimonadales bacterium
TTTCGGCGCGTCCCCACGGGGGAACACCTTCAACGGCCACAACTGTCCGCGCCGCGCGACGGCCACCGCGATCAACCTTCCCTCGTGATGGACCGCCAGCGGGCCCGCGACGCTGCCTGGCCAAGTCACGGGGCGTCCATGGACCAGGTCGCCAACCGAGGCCGCGTCGACATCAGCGCGGTCCAGGTGCGTCACCGCCGCTTCTGGCGGGAGGAGATGCTCGATGACATCCGCTCGAATGCTGCTTGAATTCATGTCGACGGCATCATCCACTTCGAACCGCCCCACCCGCAGGCGACGCAGAGCCGCCAAATGCGCGC
The DNA here is from genome assembly GCA_050117535.1 of Gemmatimonadales bacterium. GTDB lineage: Bacteria > Gemmatimonadota > Gemmatimonadetes > Palauibacterales > KS3-K002 > JASFMO01. Next base: position 321 of record JASFMO010000367.1, read on the forward strand.
CGACGCCCAAGTTCGCTCCCAGGTCCCGCGCCACAGCCCGTACGTACGTTCCGCTCGAACACTCCAACTCGATACCCACATCGGGCGGCGAGAAATCGTAGATGCTTAGGCGGCGGATCGTGACCTGCCGAGCGGCCAACTCCGGAGCGCCGCCCTGTCTGGCGACCGCATACGCTCGACGCCCGCCGACTTTCTTGGCCGAATACGCTGGAGGGACCTGCTCGATCACCCCGAGCTGTTGTTCGAGAGCTGCCTGCACCCGCGGCCGGTCCAGCCCTCGCCAATCGCTGTTGGTCTCGATGACGCTCCCCGCGCGGTCGTCCGTGTCCGTTCGTACGCCGATTCGGATCACACCACGGTAGACCTTTGGAAGCGAGGTCAGGTATTCAGCCAACCGCGTGACCCAGCCGATACATAGCACGAGCAATCCGCTGGCGAAGGGATCCAGCGTGCCTGTGTGACCAACGCGCCGCACGCCAATGACCTTTCGCAGCCACGAGACGACATCGTGCGACGACGGCCCTTCGGGTTTGTCGACCAGAAGCAGCCCGGCCGGCTCACTGGTCATCCTCGCCCTCGTCCGATTCCTCTAACGGGCCGACTTCCGCCAGAAGTTGATGGATGCGGGCCGCGTGATCCTGTGTACGGTCCAAGACAAAACGCAACTCGGGCGTTCGGCGAATCCTCAGCTCACGACCCAAGCGCGAGCGCATGAACCCGGCGGCGCTCGCGAGGCCTTCGAGCGCCTCCGCTCGACGCTTTTCGTCGCCCGTGACATAGACGAATACGTCAGCGTACTTGAGGTCGTTGGTCACTTTGAGGCCCGTCACAGTGACCGCGCCGATGCGCGCGTCCTTCACCTCCCGCTGCAACAGGCGGGAGATCTCTTCTCTCAGTAGTTGCGCAACCCTCTGCGTTCGCGCGTATTCTCGACCCATGTTCCGTCAACGGGCGGCCTGAGCGCCCCTTAGTAGAAGATCGTCGTACTGTCGATGATTCGAACCCGGAAGTCAGACTCGACGACAGAATCGATCCGGCTGATCATCTCCTGAGCCCGACGGCGATCGGAGGAGACGACGGCAGCAGCCAGTTCGGCGCGCTGCCAGGTATCCTGGTGGTCCGTTTCGGCGATCGAGACGTTGTGCCGGCCGCGCAGCCGATCCTTGAGACTGCGCACGACTGCCCGTTTCTCCTTCAAGGAATTGCAACCGTCGATGTGCAATTCCCAAACGACCACACCTACAACCACGATGGCGGGATCAGTGTTCTTGGCGTATGGACCGGTCCGCCGCGAACCACCGGGGACCGGTGTAACCGTGGCGAGCGCCGCACATCTGTCCAGCTAGCCAGCTTGCGCCCCCACGCCGCCGTCCAGCGTTCGTGCGACATGCTCCACCTGGAACGACTCGAGAATGTCGCCGACCTTCACATCGTTGTAGTTCTCGATCGACATACCGCACTCATAGCCCGACTTGACTTCCTTCACGTCGTCTTTGAACCGCTTGAGGCTGGCGAGTTTGCCCTCGTAGACAACCACATGCTCCCGCAGCACCCGGATGGGCGAGTTCCGATCGATCGTGCCATCACTGACATAGCAGCCGGCGACTGTGCCGACCTTGGGCACCTTGAACAGCTCACGCACTTCTGCGGTGCCCAAAATGACCTCCCTCTCCTCGGGCTTCAGCATGCCCTCCAGCGCAGCCCTAACCTCCTCGGCCGCCTCGTAGATGACCCGGTAGGAGCGGATGTCGACACCCTCGCGCTCGGCCACCTCGCGCGCCTTACGATCGGGCCTGACGTGGAAGCCGATGATGATTGCACTGGTCGTCTGCGCCAACAGCACGTCGGTCTCATTGATGGCGCCGACACCCCGGTGTATGACCTCCACCTCGACCTCGTCGGTGGACAGCCGCTCGAGCTCATCCGACAGCGCCTGAACCGACCCGTCGGTGTCGCCCTTGATGACCAGCCTCAGCTGAGTCGTGCCAGCCTGCACCGCGGCGAAGACATCCTCGAGGCGTCCGATCTGGCTCTTACGCCGGATCTCCTTCTCGCGCTCGATCTGCTGTCGCTTGCCCGTGATCTCGCGCGCGCGCTCGTATTCGAGCACGATCAGATTGTCGCCCGCCTGCGGGACACCCTCAAAGCCGAGAATCCGGACCGGCATCCCCGGCCCAGCTGCCACAACGTTGTGACCGCGTTCGTCCAGTAGGGCTCTGACGCGACCGGCGTACACACCACAAACGAAGCCATCGCCGACCCGCAACGTCCCATCGGTAACGAGCACCGTGGCGACTGGACCCATGCCGCGATCGAGCTCCGCCTCGATGACGTTACCGCGGGCCTGCATACCCGGATCGGCCTCAAGCTCCAGCACCTCTGCTTGCAAGAGGATCTTCTCCAATAGGTCGTCGATTCCCTCACCAGTCTTCGCCGAGATATCGGATGACAAGACCTCGCCTCCGAAGTCCTCGATCACGACCTCGTGCTCCAGCAATTCCTGTTTCACGCGGGTCGGGTTCGCGGTCGGCAGGTCGATCTTGTTCACGGCCACGATGACCGGCTTGCCCGCGTTCTTGGCGTGGCTAATGGCCTCTCGCGTCTGCGGCATCACACCATCGTCGGCCGCGACCACGAGGATGACGATGTCCGTCACGTCGGCGCCGCGCGCGCGCATCGCCGTGAAGGCGGCGTGGCCGGGCGTATCCAGAAAGGTGATCGTGCGACCGTTCCCCGCGTCGACCAGATACGCGCCCACGTGCTGGGTGATGCCACCCGCCTCGCCAGCGATGACGTTGGCTTTCCGGATGTAGTCAAGCAGCAGCGTCTTGCCGTGATCGACGTGGCCCATGACGGTGACCACCGGCGGCCGCGATTCCAGACGCTCGGGGTCCGCTTCCTGGACATCATCAGCCACATCGGCGTCGTACTCGTCCTCGCGCACCGCCTTGTAACCGAGCTCGCTGGTGATCAGCTCGATTTGGTCGAAGTCGAGCCTCTGGTTGATCGTGACCATCAACCCGAGGTTCTTGAAGGCAGATGTGATGATCTCGTTGACCGACACATTCACGAGGTCGGCCAGCTCCGCCACAGTGAGAAACTCCGCCACTTTGACCGTGGTTCGCTCTTCCTCCGCCAACCGCTCGGCCTCGGCCGCTTCCCGCTCCCGTTGCTCTGAGATGTCGCGGCGCTTCCGTCGCGTCGTTCCCGTGCTCTCCATCTTGGCGAGCGTGCGCCGGATGTTCGCCTGCACCGCCTCCTGGTCGACGCGCGTCCGCTTCTTCTTCTTGCGGGTGCGGCGGCGCCGGCGACCATCGAGCGTGTATCCCTCCGCCTGAATTCGGACGACGCCCGCCGCCGTTTTGGGCGGCTGCGCCTTGGCCGACGTGGGAGCAGCGGCCGCCGGAAGCACCGGCACCGGCGGTGGCGGTGGCTCTTCGTACTCCTCCTCCTCCTCCTCCTCGAACGGCACCTCTTCTTCTTCCTCGATCGCTTCCGGCGCCAACTCCTCCTCGACAGGCACGGCTTCCGCCTCTGCGGCGATGGCCTCCTCGACCCGCGGCGCCTCGACAGCGACCTCCTCCTCCGCGAGCGGCTCGAATTCCTCCTCCTCGACCGCGGCTGCGGGTTCCGCCTCGGGCTCGGCCTCAACCGGGGCCTCAGCTTCAACCGGAGCCTCGATCTCGTCGGCGGCCGCTGCGACGGCCTCCGCCGCCACCTCGACAGCCTCCGTCGGTTCCTCCGCGGCCGAAACGGTCTCCTCTTCCTCGGCCACCATGACTTCCTGGAC
>JASFMO010000368.1:0-4102 GCA_050117535.1 Gemmatimonadales bacterium
GGTCAAGCGCCTCTCCATCGTACGTCGCGTCAGGGTCACCGAAGGGCGCCACGCCGAACTTTCCGGAAAAGTCCACGGCGAGGCTGTTCGCCAGCCTCAAGACGACACCGAACACGCCGGCGTAGTTCCAACCGGTGCCGCTGACCTTGAGCGGTGCGTCGGCGTACGTCGTGTCAAGATCATGGTCCAGGTAAGCCACGTGCGCCCCAACGTAAGGCGCGGCCGTCCGCGCATTCGTATTCAACACCAATCGTGCCTCTCCGAAGACAGTGAGGAGCTTGCGTGTGCCGCTGACGGAGAGGGTTCCCACCTCGCCGGCATCGACGGCGCCGTAGCCGGCGCCGCCGACCACCTGGATGCCGGATGACCACGTATACCGGAGGAACGCGCTACCCATCCCGCCCCAAACTCGCTTGTTCTCCTCGGGGCTGATCGAGAGGGCGGCGCCGCTGATCCCCAACCCGAAACCAGGCGGTGCGACGTCCTGGGCGGCGACCTTCGCGGGAAGCAGCAGCATTCCGGCGGCTAGGCCAACGAGCGCGATTCTAGGCAGTGTGTGCATGTCTGCGTTTCCCTCTCTATGACGGTAGGCCGTGGCGACTTGCGTAGCTCATAGCATCGACGAAACGGTCGAGTTCCTCGCGGGTCGTGTAGACGCTGGGCGATACGCGTAGCCCGCGGAACTCGGCGTGATTGATGGGTGTGACAATGATCCGGTGCTCTTGCCACAGCCAGCCGGTCAGTTCGCCTGGATCGATGCCGTCGATCTCGACGTTGGCGATGCCGCAGGCCATGCCGGGCTCGAGGCTGGTGTGCAGCTTGATCCGGTCCAACTCGAGCAACGGCTTGGCCCAATAGTCCCTCAGGAACACGAGACGCGCTTCCTTGCGCTTGCCACCGATGCCCTGATGGAACGTCAAGGCTTCGGCGATGGCGAGATAGTTCGCGGCAGGGTGCGTGCCGATTTCTTCGTACTTGCGAATGTTGTCATCCATCTGTTCGGTCGCGGCCATGAGCGGCCAGATTTCCTTGATCTTGTCGCGCCGCACATAGAGCAGGCCGGTACCGTGGGGCGCGAACAGCCATTTGTGCAGGCTGACCGAATAGTTGTCGCAATCGAGGTCGGAGATCTTGAAGTCGTGGTGGGCGAGCGAATGCGCGCCGTCCACGATCACGGTGACCCCGTGCCCCCTGGCCATCGCCACCACCTCGCGTACAGGCAGGATCTGACCCGTGAGGTTGATCATGTGGCACATGAGAATCAGTCGAGTTCGGGGCGTGATGTTTTCTTCGAACGCGAGCACGATCTGCTCCGGATCCTCGGACGGCACGGGGATGGAGAACTGCCTCAGGACGATGCCCTCGCGACGCTCCCGTTGCTTGAACGTCGTCAGCATGCGCGGGTAGTCCTGGGTGGTGGTCAGTACCTCATCGCCCGGCCGTAGGTCGTGGCCGAATTGCAGGATCTGCAGGCTCTCCGAAGCGTTGCGGGTCAGCGCGACCTCTTCCGAGTCCACGCCCCACTGGCGAGCGATCCGCTGGCGCACCGCCTCGCGCTGCGGTTCGAGTATGCGCCACATGGTGTAGACCGGCGCCTCGTTGGAGTAGTCGAGGTGCCGCTTCATGGCTTCCTGCACGTAGGCGGGTGCCGGACTAACCCCGCCGTTGTTCAGGTTCACCAAGCTCCGGTCGACGGTAAAGGCCTGCGCCACCGTAGCCCAGAAGTCTTCGTCGCCGGCGACTTCGTCCGGGCCGCCGGGATGTCTCGCCAGCTCGTCAGCGATCGCTGCGGCCCGCGAGAGGCGAAGCGGCGTCAGGGGCACGACCGCCGCCGCGGCGGCGGGCAGGCCGATCGCCCCCAAGAATCTGCGACGCGTATACACGGGGTCTCCTCCTCCGCCTGTGATCGAGCCGGTCTCGATCAGTGGGTCGCCGTCTCCTCTGCGCGCGGTTTGCGCGGCATCATCTCGTCTCGCACGGCCAGGTGGTACACCGTCGCGGCTACGACGACGGCCGCCTGTTTCAGGTCATCGATGACCAGACGCTCGTAACGGTCAGCGAACGTATGGTGCGTTCGCGTCGAGTATTCGATTGGATCCTGGATGAAGTTGAACCCCGGGATCCCCACCGCGTCGAAGGCCAAGTGGTCTGTGCCGCCGGTGTTCCCGTGTTTCACAGCCACGACGCCCAGGTCGGTGAAGGGCCAGAGGATCTGCTCGAAGACGCCGATCGCGGCCTCGTTCTCCTGGTCCCAGATGCCGCGAATCCGGCCGGTGCCGTTGTCGACGTTCACGTAGGCGGAGATCATCGGCCACAGGTCCGGGTGCTGGTTCACCCAGCCGCGCGAACCCAATAGCCCCTGTTCCTCACCGCTCCAGAGCGCGATGCGGACGGTGCGACGCGGCTTCAGATCAAGCGCCTTGAGGATCCTGACCGCCTCCATCATCACGACGGTTCCAGCCGCGTTGTCGGTCGCGCCCGTTCCCGGATACCACGAGTCGAGGTGTGCGCCCAGCATCACATACTCGTCGGCTTTGTCCGTACCCGGGATGTCGCCGAGCGTGTTGTAGGCCATCAGATCGTCGTCGTAGAACTCGTTTTCGATCCTGACCTCCAGGCGTACCGTAAGGTCGCGCTGCACGTTGCGATAAATCTGGCCGTATTGTTCATGAGAGACGACGAGGGCGGGGCCCGGTATCGCCGTCTCGGGATCGCGCGCATTGCTCATGCCGAACACCCTGAGAATCCCGTAGGTACGGGACGACGGGTAGATGGCGGCGGCGATTCCCTCTTTTGTTAGAAAGTCGTTGATCGAGTCGCGCAGAGCGCGCTGGCGTCGCCACTCGGCCATGCGGCGACGTCGGGCATTCTGGTCGCGCTCGGCCTGAGCCGGCGGCGGCCTCAGCAATTCGTCCAGCGACGACCTCAGCGGTTGAGGGTCGTACTCGGGTTCCATGACCGGCGGTTCCTGCATCAGCACGAAGGCGTTCTTCAGCTGACCTGTGTAACGCTGCAGGTCGGCGACGCTGTCGGCCTTCACGATCATGGCTTTCCCCGCGATCATGCCGTTGGTGCCGGCTGTCCACGCGACCGGAAGCGCGTTGAGGATCTGCACGTACGGCGCGACGATTCGCCCGCTGAACGACAGGTTCTGCCAACCGCGTCCGAATTCTCCCCACGGCTCGACGATGACGTTCTCCAGACCCCAGCCACGGAGCGTCTCCGCCGTCCACACGTTGGACTCGTACATCGCCGGCGAGCCGGTGAGCCTCGGTCCAATGACATCGGTCAGGTAGCCGGCCAAGTCTTCGATCTCTGATCTCAGCAGGCCCTCGTCGCGGATGGCCTGTACGATCTCGAGGTTGACGCTCTCCTGAACGATCTGGGCGGTCGCCCCCGTCGTTGCGCCCAGCCACATGAGCACACCGAAGGCGAGTGCACGGGATGCTGATCGCATGCCGCCTCCCAACTGTTGTCGTTGTGACTTCTCCTGGGATCGCCTTTGAGATACCGTGCAGCGGCCCTCGGCGCAACACGCGAGTCGTCGGCGACCGTTGCGGCCCTCAAAGCGTGCCGCCAGTATGGGTCGGTGACAGTGGAAGGAACGGCCCATAGTAGACCAGGGGTACCAGCAAGCGAGCAACGGGGAGAGAACGTCATGCCGAGCGGGAAAGTCGTCTGGCATAGAGGGATGCAGTTCGTTGGCCGATCGGGTAACGGTCATTCATTGGTCCTCGACACGAAGCCGGAATTCGGTGGAACGAATGCGGGCCCGAGCAGTACCGATGTGGTGATGATCGGTCTGGCTGGCTGCACGGGCATGGACGTCGTGTCTATCCTGAGGAAGAAGCGCGTGCAGTTCGACGAGTTCGAGGTAGAGGCGAAGGCGGAAGTCTCAACCGAATTGCCGCGACACATGAACCGGATCCAGCTCGTGTACCGGATCTGGGGTGCGGATGTGCCGGAAGAAGCGTTGAAGCGATCGATCGAGCTGTCGAAGGAAAAGTACTGCTCGGTCTCGAACACCTTGGACGGGCGTGCGGAGATCTCCTATCGCTACGAGATCAACCCCGAGCGATGAGCCGAATTGGAGCTCGGCTGC
>JASFMO010000369.1:0-4080 GCA_050117535.1 Gemmatimonadales bacterium
CACCGCCATCGTCTTCGCCATCGCTATCGAACTCTGGCTCGAACCCACTACGTCGGCAGCGCCGACAGCGCTCCCCAGATGTACAGCGAAGCCACCGTGCGATAGGGTCGCCAACGCTCGGCTCGCTCGATCATGGCCGGGACTCCCGACACGCCGAACAGCTGCTCCATCCCCTTGCGGATCCCCAGGTCATCGACCGGAAAAACATCGCGGCGCCGCATCGAGAAGATCAGGAACATCTCCGCCGTCCAGCGCCCGATGCCGACCACAGAAGTCAGTCGCTCGATGATCTCCTCGTCGGTTAGCCGCGAGAACCGCACGGCCTTCAGCCCGCCGCTCTCGAACTCCTCCGCCAGGGCCAGGAGGTAGCGTGCCTTCTGTCGCGAGACCCCGGCCGCGCGCAGGGCCGGGGGAGAGGTCGCCAGCATCGAAGCCGGGGTGGGAAAGCGTTCATCCGGATACAGAGCCCGTACTCGACCGTTGATGGTCCGCGCGGCCGCGCCGGACACCTGTTGCGCGATGATCGCGCTCGCCAACAGCCAGAAGTATGGACGTCGGGCCCGCAGCTCGAGCGGCCCAACCTCCTTCAGGATGGCACGAAACTGCGGATCGCGCCGCAGAACCGATATCGCCTCGCTCATCTGCCAGCGAACCGCACCCATACGCAGCCCCTCTAGTGTACCTGACACGAAAAGAGATCGAACTCCCGAGATCGAGCAGCCGCGCCATCCGTCTGGGTTCGACTGCTCGAAACCGAAGGTTCGATCCTCGAAACGCCCGCCGTTCCTATTCCAGCCCTTTGGGAGGGCCCAAGACCTCCGACCAGATGATCGCTCTCTGTACGGCGCTCCACCGGGGACTGTCCGGCAAAATGACGTCGGCGCGTCGCGCTCTGGTCCGAGCCTTCGGTTCCATGTATCGAGCGTGAAACTCCTCGTGCGAGCGCACCGGCTGCGGCACGTCGTACCGATCATGGAACCGTTGGTGATCCTCGGGCCGCCGTGGCCGCTCGAGCGAGATCGGCTCACCGCGCTCGACAGCGGACCGCTCCGCACGCACCGGCGCCCGGAACGGCGATCTGCGTTTGCGTAACGACGCGGCTCGTTTTCTCTCATCCGCTATCCGATGTCCCCACTCCGGCGCGTCCGCCGATTCTAAAGCGCCTTCCGGTCGGTGTGGCGTTGGATAATGGATGACGCGCTCGATCTCGGGGGGCCCGGCAGACTCCTCCCCGCGCGTCGGCGGAGCACCCGCCACACGATCAACGACCGACGCCGGCGTCCGGTAGTCTGGACCGGTCTGCGCCGTAGGGCTTTCCGGTAGCCGCCTCACGCTCGGCTTGCGTTCGAGGTTGAGCCCCAACTCCTCGGCAAGCAGCTCTCGCAGGCTGGCAGAACTTACCTCCCCCGCGTCCTGCTCCACATCCGTCCCCTCCCAACCGCTCTCCCTGGGTGGTGGTGGCGGCCCCTGCTTCTTGCCTTTCTGCCCCCTGAGAACTTTCTCCAGCAGGCTCAGGATGATCAGCAAGACGACAACGCCTACGATCTGATCCATATGATCCGCCCGATCGGCTATCTGCCCCCGTCACCACCGCCACTCGGCGGCAGTTCCTTGCTGCCCTCGGCGATCGACTCGCGCATCGCCGTATCGCTGGCGATGTTTTGATAGCGGGCGTAATCCATGATCCCCAGGTTGCCAGAGCGGAACGCTTCCGCCATCGCCAGGGGTACCTGCGCCTCCGCCTCGACCACGCGGGCGCGCATCTCTTCCACCAGCGCCTTCTTCTCCTGCTCTGCCGCGACCGCCATGGCGCGGCGCTGCTCGGCACGGGCCTGCGCCACTCGCTTGTCGGCTTCCGCCTGGTCGGCCTGCAGCTCGGCACCGATGTTCTTGCCCACGTCCACGTCGGCGATGTCAATCGAAAGGATCTCGAAAGCGGTTCCGCTGTCGAGCCCTTTCTCCAAGACGGTCCTAGAGATAGAGTCCGGATTCTCCAGTACCGCCTTATGCGAGGCGGCCGAGCCGATCGTTGACACGATTCCCTCACCCACACGCGCCAGAATCGTCTCCTCGCCGGCGCCACCCACCAACCGGTGGATGTTGGCCCGTACCGTGACCCGCGCCGTGGCGATCAGCTGGATGCCGTCCTTCGCCACCGCCGCCACCTTAGGGGTGGGGATGACCTTCGGGTTTACCGAGACATGCACGGCCTCGAGCACGTCCCGGCCGGCGAGATCGATCGCCGCCGCTCGCTGAAAGTCCAGGTCGATATTCGCCTTGTCGGCGCTGATCAGCGCGTTCACCACGTTGCCGACGTTGCCGCCCGCCAGGTAGTGGGCCTCCAGTTCGCCGATGTCGAGATGGAGACCCGCCTTGGTGGCGGCGATCAGCGGGTAGACGATCGTGGCTGGGTTCACCCTGCGCAGACGCATGCCGATCAGCGTGGTCAGCGGTACGTAGGCGCCCGACGCCAGGGCCCGGATCCACAACCCCACCGGTACCGCCCAGAGGATCATCATGAGCACGACGAAGCCGGCGATGAGGAGGAACAGCGTCACACCGGATAGCAACTCTTCCATGTCGTTCTTCCTTCCTGTGCCCTAGTTCCGTATGTCCAATCGTTTCAATCAGCCGTCGCCCGGCGCGGGCAGTTCCTTTGCCCTACGCACAACACAGCGGTACCCCTCCGCCCTGAGAATCTCGATCGGCTGACCGGCTTCGATCCAGGGACCCTCGCTCACCACATCGACTCGTTCATCGCCGAAGACGCCGACACCGGCAGGCCGCAGGTCCGTCGCTGCGGTCCCCAGCAGGCCAATAAGATCGGGGCGCACATCGCCCGAGATGTAGCCCGCCTCCTTGGTCGTCGCCTCTCGCAGAAAGACACCGCCCATGCCGCGACTCCAGCGCAAGTGTCGCAAGAACGCGAAGGCGAAGGCGCCGGTGAGCACCATCGACACCAGCACCACCATCAAAGCCGTGCTCAGATCCATAAGCGTAGGGAATCGGCCCAGCATCGACAGCACAACCCCGGCACCCATCGCGAAGATGCCGAGTGCTCCCGCGACGCCAAAGCCCGGTAGCACGAAAACTTCCACCCCAACCAGAACCAGGCCGGCGGCGATCAACAACAGCTCCTCCAGGCCGGCCAGTCCCACGATCAGATGTGCGCCGAAGAACAGCGCCAGGCCGATAAGGCCGGCGAGCCCTCCAACACCGAAGCCCGGCGTCTTCACCTCGAACAGTAGCCCGAGGAAGCCGAGCGTTAGAAGCAACGGTGCCACCACAGGGTGCGTTAGGAACCGCACGATCAACTCCGCCCAGTTCGGGCTCACCGTCGTCACCGCCGCTCCCGGCGCCCCCAGCGCCGCCAGCAGCTCATCAAGATTCGCGTAGGTCCCCGCAGCGAAACCCAGGTCGATCGCCTCGTCCGCTGTCAGCGTCAGCAGCGCGCCGGCCGCCACGACCCCCGGAATCTCGATTTGCTCGTCGACCATCGCCTCGGCGACGCGTGGATCCAGCCCGCGCGCCTCCGCCAGGGCGCGGAACTCGGAGCGCATCGCGCTGACCATCTTCTCCGACGCCCGTTGCCCTTCCCCGGTGACCGGTGTGGCCGCTCCGATGGTCGCGCCCGGACGCACGTAGACCTGCTCGGTCGCCAGCGCGATCATCGCTCCGGCCGATAGGGCTCGGTCTATGTATGCATACACCGGCACCGGCGACTCCTGCACCGCGTCGACGATCTGCCATGCCGCGTCCACGCGACCGCCCGGCGTGTTGATGTCCAGAACCGCGAACCGCGCTCCCGCCTCGGCGGCCGCCTCGAGACTGCGTTTCACGAATGGGCTGAGTCCTCTATCGATGGTTCCGTCGATCGGAATCCGAACCACCTGGGACTGAGCCTCCAGCACGGCCGGGCTTAGCGCGAGCACTACAGCGGCGATGCAACCGATGCGATGAAGACGTCCGTGCAGAAACATGGCATTAACCCGTCGAGGGCCTCTTTTCCACGGCGAGCTGAGGGTCGCGCGCAGTGCGAGTGATGGTATTAGAATCTACGCCCGCCCCAATCACGCGGCA
>JASFMO010000370.1:0-4070 GCA_050117535.1 Gemmatimonadales bacterium
GACCGCTGGGAGGTGCATATGGGGTACGCTGGAGACCCGAGTCTCCGCGTTGTCACGGTTGATCGTTTGGGGCAGGCGCCGGAGCTGGTCGCTTGGTGAGCGCCGAGAGTGGCCGCAGCGCCGATCGCTCGGCGGCGGCTTGGTTGGCCGTTGAGACATCCACGCGTGCCGGATCGGTAGCGATCTGGAAAGACGGGTTCGCCTTCGAGCAGACGTTGCGGATACAGGGAACCCATTCCGAGCGCTTGGTGCCAGCCATTGAACAGGCACTCGCCTCCGCCGAAACGCGACCCGAGCAGGTCACCGATTTTGTTGTTGGGAGCGGGCCCGGGTCCTTCACCGGCGTCCGCATCGCAGCTGCCTTGGCCAAAGGTTGGACGATGTCTCGTCAGACGTCGTTGTTCGCCTATCCCAGTCTCCTGGCGGTCGCCGCGGGCTGTGGCGCGACCGGTCCCGTCTGCGCGTTGTTCGACGCGCGACGTGGCGAGGTATACGCGGCGTGTTACGAAGTATCGGATGCCGGGGTGACCGAACGGCTAGCGCCCGTTGCCAGTCGGATCCAGGATCTTCTCGCCGAGCTCGCCGCCCGGCAGCTCGAGCCGATATTCGCTGGCGAGGGAGCCGAGGTCAACCGGGGGGCGATTCACGCCGCGCGCCGCGAGGCCCTTATACTGCCGAGCCACTTGGGCCTGCCGCGTGCCGCGAGTCTCTTGTGGTTGCGGAGTGTCGCGACTGATCTGGGACGGGTTGTCCGCCCCGATACGTGGGAGCCGCTCTATCTGCGTGACTGGAGAATTCCAGAGGGTGAAGGCCGAAAGTGAGCACGGCCGAAGCGGTCCCGTCGCCGGTGATCCGGCGCATGAGCCTCGAAGATCTCGACGTCGTACTCGCGATCGAGCGAGCTTCGTTCTCTACACCGTGGAGCCGGGGCAGTTTCCAAAACCTCTTGGGTCGGGAGGATGCAGACCTCTGGGTCGCGGTCGCCGAGGATGAGGTCATTGCCTACGCTGTGGTCTGGTACGCCGCGAAGGAGTGCGAGTTGGGGAATCTCGCCGTTACCCCAGAGAGGCGCGGCCGGGGTACCGGACGGTGGCTTCTGGACTGGGCATTGCGCAAAGCGAACGAGCGAGGAGTCGAACGAGTCTTCCTCGAAGTGCGGATGTCGAATCGGCTGGCCCAAGACCTGTACGAAAGTCGAGGCTTCGTGCAGGTGGGATTGCGGCGACGCTACTATCGAGCGCCGACGGAAGACGCGCGCGTGATGTGTCTAGATCTGGCGCCGCCCGCGTAGATTCTGCTGGAAGGCGAAGCGACCAAGCTTCGCGTTGACAATAAGTTGACGGTCAGGTATAATGCTTGCTGGCGTCGAAAGTAGCACCGGCGCCAACCGCTTCAACGGAGGAAGCATGTCACGCAGTGTCAACAAAGCGATCATCGTTGGTAATCTGGGCAACGATCCGGAGATCCGCACGACGCCCACCGGCTCGCGTGTGGCGACAATCTCAGTGGCCACAAACCGCCGCTGGTCGAGTCGGAGCGGAGAGATGCAAGAGGAGACGCAGTGGCACCGGATCATCGCTTGGAGCAAGCTGGCGGAGATCGTGGAGCAGTACCTCAAGAAGGGTGATCGCGTCTACGTGGAGGGGCGGATCCAGTATCGGCAGTGGGAAGACCAGAACGGTCAGAAGCGTTACACGACCGAGATCGTGGCCAATGATATGGTGATGTTGGGTGGCCGCGGTGAGGCTGCCTTCGATTCGCAGAAGGCACCGACCTATGGGGGTGAGGACTATGATGATTTTCCGGCGGAATCGCTGGAGGAGGGTGACGACTTGCCCTTCTGAGCACGTCCTGTTTGTCCTCGCGACTTTGTTCGCGGTATCACTACTGCCTAGAGCCCTCCCCCTCGAAGCACAAGAAAGGCAGCAAGAGCAGCAGGTCACACCGACGACCCAAGAGGGTCGTCGTGTGCACGTCGTGCGCGAGGGTGATACGCTCTGGGACCTGGCGAACTTCTACCTCAGCGATCCATTTCTGTGGCCAGAGATCTATCGGCTTAACACGGTGATCGTGGAAGACCCTCACTGGATTTACCCAGCCGAGCAGCTCAGGCTGCCGGGGGCGGGCGAGGAGCTTCCCACCGAGACCCGTGTGCCGGGCGAGGAGCCGGTAGCCGAGCGGGTCCCCGGAGTGGAGGTCCAAGGACTGCCGGAGGAGTTTCAGCAGGCGAAGTCGATTTTCGCGGCTCGTGAAGTGGTGCGGGAGCGAACGCTAACGTACAACACCGTGGAAGCGATCCCGCCCATAGCGGTCACGGAGATGGACTTCTACCGCAGTGGAATGCTGCTCCCATTGCGGGAACTGGGCCCCCGAGGCCAGGTGATCGACCCGGCAGTGCCGACCAGCATCCCGGTCGCCTTCAACCAAACGCCGCTGGAGTATAGCCGGGTCTACGTCAGCCACCCGGGAGGGGAGCCTCCCGAACCGGGTGACCGCGTGCTCCTCACGCGCATCGAGCGCGAGGTGAGGCCGTACGGATTCGTCGTGCGCCCAACGGGCATTGCGACGATAGCGGCCGTGCATGAGGAGGTGTCGACGGCCATCGTCATCGTGGTGTTCGACAGGATTGGGATTGGCAATCAGGTCACACTGCTCGAGCACTTTGATCTGGAACGGGGCATATTTGCGGAACCCGTCGCCGTTGGCCCGAGCGGCGAACTGGTTGCCACGCTCGATGAACAGTGGGTGCCGTCGGTCGAGGATATCGTCTTCATCGACATCGGGCGCAGCGAAGGCATCGTCATCGGCGACGAGTTCGAGGTCTTCTTGGGGGGGCGCCGCTCGCCCGAGGGTCTCAGGCTGCCCGAAGAGCATATCGCCGATGCTCGGGTGGTCCGAGTCACCGAAGAGACGGCCACCCTGCGGATTATCCAGCAGAAGCAACCTGCTATCACGATCGGGTTGCCGGTTCGTCTTGTGAGGAAGATGCCCTCCTGATCCCGAACCCTCGAGTGGCGGTGCCCGTTGCAGCGAAGACCGGCCAGCCTCACGGCTGGCCGGTCTAGTATCTTCCTAGCCGTCTTTTATATTCACTTCGCATGCACGGTTTCGCTTACGCTTTCGCCGCGGTTCTCTATCTGGCCGCGTCAGCACGATATGCACTGCGGTTCGCGAAGGGCCACGCGCGCACGACGGCGGCAGTGGCCGTTCTGGCGTACTTGGGGTTAGCCTGCCACTTGGCCGGAGTCGGCTTCTACTGGGCCCAGTACGGCGAACCGCCCCTGGTCGGGCTCGGGCCGTCACTCGCCAGCATAGCGCTGCTGATCGCCTTCGCCCTCGCCGGACTCGTGCTGTCGACGTCTGCCCGGGCGCTTGGTTTGCTGCTGGCCCCGATGGCGGCGTTTCTTCTCATCGTAGCGACCCTGGTGGGCATCGAACCGGCGGGCTCGGAGATGGCTTTTCGCGGCCGCTGGCTCGTCTTCCATATATCGCTCAGCTTCCTTGGCTACGCCGGCTGGGTCGTGGCAGCCGCTGCGGCGCTCATGTACCTGGCGCAGTTTCGCCAGCTCAAGCACAAGCGGCTGGGCGCGGTGTTCGAGTTCTTCCCACCGCTTGACACGCTGGACAAGCTCGCTGAATGGTCGCTGGTGACCGGCTTTGTGGCGTTGACGCTGGGGATTTCGGTGGGCTGGGCATGGACAATCCGCTTCGAGGGCGGGTTCCGATGGTCCGACCCCAAAGTGGTTTGGGGGGTCTTGGCGTGGTTAGCGCTGTTGTTCGCCCTGTGGGCACGGTTTGGCGGTCGGCGCACATCGCGACAGGCGGCCATGTGGAACGTCGCCGGGTTTGGCATGATATCTCTGGTGTACTTCGTGGCGAAGTTGTTCATGCCGGGATCCGGTCTCTTCCTGTAGATGGAGGCGTCTTGGGGTGAGGTGTGATTCCGTAACCGTTGCCGCAGTGATCGCGTTCAAGGTTGGTTAGAAGCTGGGCTATGCCGTTCGCAGTGGTAGGTCTCAGTCATCGCACCGCTCCCGTCGACGTACGGGAAAAGTTCGCATTCTCCGCCA
>JASFMO010000371.1:0-4063 GCA_050117535.1 Gemmatimonadales bacterium
TGAAGCAGGCCGGCCGCCGCGCCCTCCGATTCGGCATCGAGCACGACGATGACGAATCGGTCTTGGCTTCCATAGGCCGTGAATTTGCCGTTTTCTGTTTGTGCGACGCTGGAATCGCCGGCATCGGTCAGGTACTGCCGTTCGAACGAGGCGGCCGCTTCGGCGGCTTCGCTCGCGGCCGGGTACCGGATCAACAACAGGTACGTCGAGCCCGGCGCGTATCGCGCCAGCACCGCGTCGGTCGCATCGCTCAGATTGAGGACGTTCTCGCGCGCTAGGTAGTAGTGGTAGTTCAGCGACTGATGGAGGTGGAAATACCGCTCGCTGTAGGCCACGAGCCCCTCATCGGGCAACAAAGCCAGCAGATCGGGAGGTTCCGCTGCATCAGGTAGCCGTTCCGAGATCGCTCTTGCGACCTCCAGTAGATGTGGAGCCTGATCCGAGTCGACGCTCCGCGCATCAGCCGCTACGCAGACGTAGTAGCGGTCCTGCCAAAAGCAGAGTACGCGACCCCTCTGCTCGTAACCGCCGCCGATACCGGCTTGCTCTTGCTCCCGCGCGTAGCTGAACACGCCGTAGGCGTCAGCCGGCTTGCCCATATCGAACAGCTCGACGGTGATGTCGGGACCCTGAGAAGCGGAGTAGACAGCCACGACGACCTGGCTGAAGGCATAGGAACGGTACACCTCACCGGCCCCGTCGATATAGTCGAAGATCGTTTCGCGGTCGTACGTCGCTGGCGAGTCGCCGCGCGTCCGGCTGCTGATCTGATCCGGCAGGAGGTCAATCATGGTCGTCGATGCGCTGTCCGATCCCTGCGCCCCGCACCCGGGCATGGTCGCACTCGATAGCGCCAACACGGCAACAGGAATCGATATCTTCATCAGGAAGGAACGTCTCGGTTGCGCGATGATAGAGAAGATGGCCACCGGGCCACCCGATGTTACTGCCATGGTAGCGCTGCGTGGCCGAGCCAGTCAAGCGACGTCTAGTGGACGCCGTACCCTAATAGCGAGATGCGACCGGTCGAGGGTACGAGGGATCTTATGCCGGGGACGTCGAACGCTGTGCGCCCCTCGGACGTCCAACAACTGAAATCGGCGATTGGCTCTGAGTCCGGAGGCTGCGATGTCACGTCTAATCGTAGTGTCGTGTGTTGTGCTCTTCATCGGCCTGGGTTGCCAGCGCGCCGGGCCGCCATCGGCCGGACCGCTGGAGGGCGCCTGGCGCCTCCGCGAGGTGCGCTTGACCGGGCCGGAAGGCGAGAGCGTGGAGGGGCGCCCTTTACCAGGCCTGTATCTATTCACGCGCGAGCATTACAGCATCGTTCGTATGCTGGGCCCACAGCTTCCCCCCGACAACGACCGTCTCTGGCATCCGACGATGGCCGAGAAGGCCCGGCAACATGACGCGATCATCGTGAACGCGGGCATGTACGAGGTCAATGACTCGATCTTGACAACGCATCCGATGGCTGCGAAGACGCCGGAATTCATCGGCGGTAGGACGATCTACACATGGAGCATAGTCGCCGACAGCCTCTGGTTGACGACCTTGGACATCCGTTCACGCGATGAGGTTCAGGACCCGTTCGTCGGCAACTACCGGTTGGTCATAAAGCTTGTTCGGTCCGAGTGATGGCGCGTGGTCCAGCCGCCTGCTCGGTTGGCATCGCCGGGGGTGGAGGCGTCAGAACTCACCGCGGCGGGGCACCGCTGGGCTGGAGCGATAGGGTCCTGACCGGGACAGCCTCGATCTTCGCCCGCGAGTAGTAGGCTGGGAAGTACCGGTCCGTCGACCATAACTCGTACAGGTCTCGGTAGTGTCGAGTCTCCGGGTCGCCCGATTGCCCGGGGTTGTTCGCCCCAACGGCAGCGTCCCAGTTGCCCGCCTCGAGAATGATGCGGAAAGAGGGCCCGGCGGTCTGGTTGTCGCCACCGCCGCTATTGTTCAGCGTGTAACTGTTCCCACCCCGTGGCGCCGGCCCGACGTTCAGCATCCGGCGCGTCTCCTCGTCCACGGCGTCGCTGAGAGGGTGTTTGATCAGCGCGTGCTTGTAGCGCTCCTGCCCGTAACGCCAGTCGTTCATGTTCTCGCCGAGTTTCTCCCTCAAGTCGCTAATCGCCTCGGTCAGGCTTCGCAGCAACAGCGCGTCGCGGCCGGCGATCGGGTCGATACCGAACTCGGGCGGCGGTGCGACCAGCCAATCGATGATCCGTTTCATAGCCAGCGTACCGATGTAGCTTCGCGCTTCCGGCGGTACGAACAGATCGGTCATGTTGCGTTGCAGTCGACGCTCCCAGGCGACGTAGATCCCGGCCGCGACCGAGTTTCTGTCGAGGGCCCAATCCCAATCCAACAGCATCCGACGAGCGCGTTCGACGAGAGGCTGTTGTGCTCTGAGATCGTTCAGCAGCGGCGACAGCGTGCGCGCTGGGATCGACAGCTCGTCGGTCTGCAGTCTCATCATGTCGGCAATCGAGTGCTTGCGCCCCGAGCCGAGCAGCTCGCTCGCTCGCGCCCAGCGGTACGGGTCGGACCAGACCCAGCCCACGGCGTCGCGGTGCGGGTAGGCCGGTGGTACCAGATTGTTGTTGGCCGTTGCCCAGTAACCTTCCTCTGGGTTCACGACGTGCGGCTTCTGTTTGATCGGCAGATAGCCTTCCCACTCGTAGCGCCCGTCGCCGGGGATCGGAACCAGCCCGCTCCAGTTCCGCCGGATCGGAGCGATGCCCACGGCCTGCCAACCGATATCGCCGTGCACATCCGCCCATACCATGTTCTCGCCGGGAATGTGGCTGTAGCGGCAGGCGTCTCGGAATTCCTCCCAGGTCGTGGCCTGATCCATTCGCAGGCTGGCCAGGTACGGCGCGCCGCCGACTTCCATCCAGGCCGCGCGAACGGCGTAGGCCTTGTGGTTGTCGCGGTCCTCGTAGACTACGGGGCCGTGGCGTGTGTACTTGAGCTGAACGGCCACCGACGCTTCGCCTTCGACGGCGATCTGCTCCTCGATGACGGTCATGTCCTCCCAGCGATCCTGGTAGCGATACTGACTCGGATCGGCAGGGTTCGTGTCGTAAACGTACAGGTCCTCTCCATCGGTGGCGAAAACGGTCAGTCCCCAGGCGCCGTACTCGTTGTGACCGATCGATACGCCGGGGATCTCCGGCTCGCCCGCCCCTAACACGTTCCAGCCGGGACCCACCAGGTGCACCCAGTAGCGCAGCGAGGGCGCGGACTGCGTACGATGCGGATCGTTGGCCATCATCGTGTTGCCGGTCTGGGTGAGTCGGCCGCTCACGACCCAATTGTTGCTGCCGATGTCTTCGCCGGCGGGTAGCGACCGCCGCTCATGCGTCGGCGGGACGGCCGCGGCTAGCCGCCCGTAGGCCGCGGGATCGGTTCGGTGTTGCAGAGCGATGTCCTCCGGCGCGAAGCGGATCGGCCGACGAAACGCGTTGTACAGGCCGAGTATGTCAGCGAAGAGCAGATCGCCGTCGATCGCGGCATCCAGCGCGATGTCGGGGTCGCCGGGATGGAAGTACTCCAGTCGCTTGACCGCCGCCGGCCCGATCCGCGCCACCGCTCGGCCGAACGCGAGCTCCTGCGTGATGTTGCCGAGGAGTCCCTGGTGGCGTGAGATCACGACCGCGGGGGTCCACTTCTGCGGCACGATGCCGAGCAGGGCAAACTCCATGGGAAGCAGGTCGGGATCCTGCTCGGTGCGCTCGATGTAGGCGTTCACGCCGTCGACGAACGCCTGGATGATCGTTGCGCCGCGCGGGTGGTAGTGATTGAGCTCCTCGTTCATGTCGCCTCGGAACATGAACAGGCGCGTGCCGATGTCGCGCCTCAGCTCGCGGCGGCCCAAAATCTCGGCGACGGTGCCCGTCGCCTGCCGCCGCCAGATCTCCAGTTGGAACAGGCGGTCGCGCGCGGCATTGAAGCCCTGGGCGAAGAACAAATCGTGCTCGGTTTCGGCGTAGATGTGCGAGATACCCCAGCGGTCGACGATGATCTCGACCGGTCGCACGAGGCCGGGGATCGTCAGTGTCTCCTGAGC
>JASFMO010000372.1:0-4041 GCA_050117535.1 Gemmatimonadales bacterium
GATGACCTTGAGCATCTAGAATCTTCACAGAATCTTTAGAGGTCCTATTTCCAACTGAACTCAGGCGCCTATACCTCATCGCGCGCATCACAACGGAGCCGCTCATGCGCTACCGTCATCTGGGTCGATCCGGCGTACGCGTCAGCACGATCTCTCTGGGCAGCTGGCTCACCTTCGGTCACAAGACGGAAGAAGACGTCGCCGTCCAGTGTGTAAGGCAGGCCTTCGATCACGGTATCAACCTGTTCGACACCGCCAACATGTACGCGGAGGGTCGCGCCGAAGCGATTCTAGGCACAGCGCTGGCGCCCTTGCCGCGACATGAATACGTGCTGGCAACGAAGGCCTACTTCCCTGTAGGTCCCGGGCCGAACGACCGCGGCCTGTCGCGCAAACATATCTTCGAGCAGGTCCACCAGAGCCTGTCACGATTGCGAACCGATTACGTCGACCTATTCCAGTGCCACCGCTACGACACTGAGACCCCGTTGGACGAGACACTGCAAGCAATCGATGACCTCATCACCCAAGGCAAAGTGCTCTACGGCGGCGTTAGCGAGTGGTCGGTCGAGAACATCCGCGACGCCTTCACGGTGACGCGCGAATTGGGTCTGCGGCGGCTCATCTCCAATCAGCCGCAATACCATGTCCTGAGGCGCGATATCGAGACGGACGGCGTGATGGAGGTTTGCGGCCAAGAAGGTCTCGGGATCCTCGCCTACTCGCCGCTGGCGCGGGGGCTGCTGTCGGGGAAGTACACCTCTATCGACCAGGTGCCGCCGGACTCGAGGGCGGCGGACCCCCGCGGTCGGAGCTTCATGGGCCCATGGTTCTCGCCGGAAGGTCTAGCCACGGTGGCCCGGCTGAAGGAGATCGCCGCGCGTTCCGGTCTCACCCTGGCTGAGATGTCTCTAGCCTGGTGCCTGCAGCGCCCTGAGGTTTCCTCGGCCATCATCGGCGCCACCAGGCCCGAGCACGTCGAGCAGAACGCGGCAGCCGCAGAAATCGATCTCGACGAAGAGGTCGTGGCGGCAATCAACGAGGTCGCTCCGGCCTAAGCCCGCTCGAGCGGCTCGACAAAGACCTCCATCACACCGCCGCAGACGGCCGGGCTCCACGAGAGGAAGTCATCGGTCAGTTCGACGCGCACCAAACGCGGGACACCCGTTTCCAGCACCTCTGCGGCCGCCAGCAGCACCTCGGCCTCGCCGCAACCGCCGCCGATGGTGCCGAGCAGACCGCCGTCGGCGGCTATGAGCATCTTGCTCCCTGCGTCCCGAGGTGTCGATCCCTTCACGGCGACAACCGTTGCCAGCGCCATGCGCTGTCCGGACCGAGAGGCTCTGAGCGCCGCGGCATAGATTTCACGATCGTCCAAGACCCCAACCCTTCCCCTTCCCTCTGGCCTCGACTCGCGCCAGCACCCGTTCCTCTTGGCTGAGGGCGCCACCGCTCCCACCCCTCCGCACCGCCACGATCTCGGCGGCGATGGCGAGAGCGATCTCTTCCGGCGTCTCGGCTCCGATGTCGAGGCCGATGGGAGCCCGCACATCGATTAACCGCTCGGGAGCGACGCCATCCCGGACCAAGGCCTCGAAGGTCGCACGAACGCGTCGGCGGCTGCCGATCATGCCCAGGTAGGCCGGCCGGGCTTCCCGCTTCAGAAGCTGGAGGATGCAGTCATAGTCGTACTTATGCCCGCGGGTCACCAAAACGATATGACTGGAGGGTCCGATGCCGACATCACGAAAGGCATCGTTGAAATCAACCAGATGAACGCTCATCGCGTCCGGGAACCAACTCTCGCTAGCGAACTCAGGGCGGTCGTCGAGAACGACAACCTTGAAACCGAGCATCGCCGCCATCCGGCACAGCGGCCGAGCGATATGGCCCGCTCCGACCACGACGAGCTCTGGTGTCGCGAGGACCGGTTCTCCGTACAACCTCCAAACATCACCGGAGTGCTCGACCTCGCGTAACTCGCACTGCCCGGCTTCGATGGCCTGCCGAGCCAACGTCGTCGCGCTCTCGTCGAGGCCCGCTGACCCCAACGACCCTTCCGTCGACTCGGCCGTGACCACCATTCGCCGACCCAAGCTGCTGTCGTCCGGAGCTGCAACGACGGTCACGATGGCCATGGGGTGACCGCCATCCAGCGCTGCCAGCGCCTGCACCGCGCACTCTTCCAGCGACAGGCTTCGCCCTCGCTCGCTGCTCACAGCTCTTCTCCAAAATACGCTTCGAAATCGGCCGGCGTATCGATGTCCGCCACCACTCCTCGATCGCTCACTTCCACGTCTCGCGAAGCGTCACGATAGCGACGGACCACCGAGCGAGCGCCCTCCGCCGCCGTGTCTTCCAAGAGGTCGGCAAAGCAGGCCCGGCTGAAGAGCACGGGATGGCCAGGCTTTCCCCGGTATGCCGCGCGCACGACCGGCGCCCGACTGTCCGAGAACACTCGCAACAGTGCAGCCACCGTCTCCGCTGCTACCAGCGGATGGTCCACCGGCAACACGACCACGGCCTCTGACCCGGGGGGCAGCGCGTTCAGGCCCGCGCGCAACGAGTCGATCTGCTCGCTTGTTTCACCCGCGCCGCGGACAACGCGAGCCCCGGTAGCCGAGGCCAAGCGCGTCATGACAGGATCTTCGCTGTTGAGAACGACCAGCACATCTCCACAGCCCCCCCGCCCCAGCGATTCGACGCACCGCTCGAGGAAAGTCGCTCCGCCAGCCGTCAGGAGCGCCTTGGGCCGGCCCATCCGCTCGGACCGGCCACCAGCGAGGACGATTCCCACGATCATGCCGGCAAGATGCGGCCCCGGAGTCACGGCGTCAAAAGGACCGGTGAACGTAGCGGTGAACACGCGCCCCGGGCCCGCGTCGCTGAAAGACAACCCCGAACGATACGTCGGTCTAGAATCCCCGCCTCATAGGCTCAAAGCACGGGTAGGATGATCGACGGCACGCCTTCGGCGGGATCAGCGCTCAGCGGACCGGGGTCACGGATCTTAGCCAGCGGGACGACTGTGGTCGGTCGCTGGGTCGGGTGGTCCAGACCGAACAAGAAGAGCTTCTTGGGCACCCACTTGTCCCTGCCATGGATAGTCAGCTTGATCTGCGCGTTGCCGCCTTGTTTCAGTTGTCCGCGCCTGAAGGGAAGCTCGGTGGGAATTTCGTAGGTATTGGCTGTGTCGATCTCAAGATCCGTCTGCGGCGTATCGCTGATCACGTAGTCGACCAGCATGTCGTCGCGCGTGGTCAGCCGGAGCGAGATGGGGTCGTCGGTTCCGGCGTACGGGGCATCATAGGTGACGACAACGAGCAACAGCCGCTCGATGGTCGTGTCGTCGTCTCCGGGGCGAACGCGCCGAACCGGCGCCGAAACCGACCCCTCACGAAGATTCGTACTCAACCGATAAGGCATATCGGTCTCGATCGCCAGCGGGACGACCCCTTTTGATTTTGCCGTAGCCCAGACGATCGCCAGCTCTGGCTCCCATTGATCCGAGCTCGTCGTAGCGAGCCGCACATAAAGGTCTTGGTGATCGATCTGGTCGTCCGTACCGCTGAGGCGGCCCTCGCCGGGCAGCGGTTGGTAGTAGTAGAGCGACTCACCCCGCTGGACCCTGCCGACGGTGCCGCTTGAGAGCATGGGGGTATTCAACAGATCGACGCCCGACTGATTGACGATGATCCATGGTCGGGCAGAGGTGCCGCTAAAGCGACCATGTCGGGTACGAACGGCCGCGGAGACGGAGGTCAAGAGGCCCATCGACAACCTCCTGCTCGAGCAAGCCGACGGAAAGCACAGCCCTCGAAGGCGTGCGGTACGTCCAAGAGGAACATTTTGCACTTCAAGGCCTCAGGCCCCCAGTCGGTGGGAACTTCCCTATAGGGCCCAGCCCCAGCCCGAACCTCTACAAATATAGGCCGTGGGTCGTGGCGACGACACTGCGGCCGTCGCTGCCAGCGTCAACGGTAGAGCGCCGCGAGTATCTCCTCCCGCGTCGTCAGTTTCACGCGCGGTCGATTAGAGGCC
>JASFMO010000373.1:0-4036 GCA_050117535.1 Gemmatimonadales bacterium
GACGGCGCGTTTGGCCGAGGCATCGGCCAACCTGATTCCGAACGCGGCCTTCTACTCGGTGAAACTCGGCGGGTCGCCGATCGGCTATGCGGCGTCGCGGATCGATACCGTCCCGGGCGGCTTCATAATCGATGATGACTTGCGATTGCACGTCGCGGCGTTCGGAAGCGATGTACCGGCGACAGCGCGAACTGAGATCCGATTGAATGAGATGCTCGGGTTACAGGATTTCAGTTTCGCTCTGCGGTCGGACTTTGGCAGCTTCCGTGTCGTTGGAGCGATGCAGGGTGACACGCTCCTCAATCTGCAGATCGCGGCGGGAGACGATGAACAGACGCTGGCGCTGCCGACCGAGGGCCCGATCTTGCTGCCGCAGGTCATGCCGGTCCACTTCGCGTTGAGCGGTGAGCCCGAGGCTGGCGAGGTCTACAGCTTCGAGGTCTTCGACCCCAGCATCATGGAGCGGCAGCGCGTTGACGTCGAGCTGCTGTCGAGAGAAACGCTGGTGGTGCCGGACAGTGCCGACTACGACGCGGAAGCCGATAGGTGGGTTCCGGCGCGCTATGACACGATCGAAACGTGGCACGTCCAGCAGAGCTTCGGCGGAGTGGAGTTGGAATCCTGGCTCGATCCGGACGGCATGGTCGTGCGTGCGACGAGCCCATTGGGTTACAGCATCGAGCGGACCGCGTTCGAGATTGCCTGGAACGAGTATCGCGCTCTGGAGGGGCTCGGCGCGTCGGCGGAAGTGGGTGCGCCCGACATCATCGAGCGTTCCGCGATCGCGGTCGGCACGTCGCTGCCGCGGGGGGACCGGCTGACCGGCCTGACCGTGCGGCTTCGCAACGTCGATCTGAGGGGATTCGATCTCGATGGAGCGAGCCAGGAGCTGCGTGGGGATACCCTGGTCGTCGTCTCTGCCGCCCCTCGTCAGGCGGTGGGCTACGAGCTTCCGGCCGACGCCAGCGAATGGTCGGAGGAGCTGCAGGCGACGCCGCTGATCCAGGCGGACGATCCCGAGATTCGTCGGGTGGCGGCGGAGGTGGTCGGCGACACGAAGGATCCCGGCGTGGCCGCCGCGCGACTGAACCAGTGGGTCTATCGGAGCTTGGAGAAGGAGATCACGCTCAGCGTGCCGAGCGCCCGTCAGGTCCTCGAGGCGGGGCGCGGCGACTGCAACGAGCACACGGTGCTCTACGTCGCATTGGCGCGAGCGGTTGGATTGCCGGCTCGGCCGGTGGCGGGGCTCGTCTATGTCAACGACCGGTTTTACTACCATGCGTGGCCGGAAGTGTGGCTTGGCGGCTGGGTGGCGCTGGACCCAACGCTGGACCAGTTCCCGGCGGATGCGTCTCACCTACGCTTCGTCGTGGGTGGACTTGCCAGGCAGGTCGAGTTGGTGCGTTTGATAGGGCAGCTCGAGTTGGATGTCGTGGAGGTGGCGGAAAGGTGATTCAACTATCGAAGCTAACGAAGAAATACGGCGACTTCACGGCCTTACGTGAGCTTGACCTCACGGTGCCGAGGGGAACGCTTTACGGCCTGCTGGGACCGAATGGAGCCGGTAAGACGACGGCGCTGCGAATTATCGCGGGGATCTTGCAAGCGACCTCCGGCAGCGTGACGGTGGGTGGCTTCGATGTCCGCACCGATCCCGAGCGCGCGAAGAGTCGATTGGGGTACATACCGGACCGGCCATTCGTGTACGAGAAGTTGACGGGGGCAGAGTTCTTGAGGTTCGTGGCGGGCCTGTATGGGCAGAACGGGCACGAGGTGGACCGGCGGATCGGCGAGCTGCTGAATGTGTGGGAGCTAACGGCCTGGCGGGACGAGCTGCTGGAAGCCTACAGCCACGGGATGAAGCAGAAGCTGATCATCTCGTCGGCGCTGATTCATCGACCGGAGGTGATCGTGGTCGATGAGCCACTGGTCGGTCTCGATCCCAAGGCGGCGCGGTTGTTGAAGGACATCTTTCGTGGCTTCGTGAACCGGGGCGGCACGATTCTGATGTCCACGCATACGCTCGAGGTTGCCGAGGCATTATGTGATCGCATTGCGATTATCCAGGAGGGTCGAATCCGCGCGGAGGGGACGATGGCCGATCTTAGGGATGCGGTGGCCAGTGGCAGCGCGGATTTGGAAGAGATCTTCCTGAGGCTGACGGGAGGGCACGAAGTCAAGGAGCTTCTGGAGGTGCTGGGCGCGTGAGTGCGGCCTCGACGAGCTTCTGGGAGATGCTGCGCCCGAAGCGCATCACGGCGCGGCGGCGGATGCAGCGACAGAGCGCCGGCAGGGGGAAGGTGGCAACCGTTGTTGGCGTGGGAGTGATCTTCTGGCTCGCGGCCTACGGCATTCTGTATCGGATACTGAAGTACTTCCAAGGCGTGGAAGACATTGGCGACCTGCTGGCTGCCAAGCTTTTGGGCCTGATCCTGTTGACGTTTCTGGGGATTCTGCTGCTGTCGAACATCATCACGGCGCTCTCGACATTCTTTCTGTCCAAGGATCTGGAGTTGTTGATCGCGGCGCCGGCGGCGTGGGAGCAGATCTATCTTACGAAGCTCAGCGAGACGGTCGTGAACTCGACTTGGATGGTCGCGCTCATGTGCGTGCCGATCCTATTCGCGTACGGTACGGTGTATGGCGGTGGAATAGCGCTGGTCGCGATCTCGCTGTTGTCGTTGCTCCCGGTATTCATCATCGCCGCGGCTCTCGGTTCGGCTCTGACGCTTCTGTTGGTCAGGGTTTTTCCAGCTCGGCGGGCGAAAGACATTTTCGGCGTGATCACGGTAGCCGCGGCGGGTGGAGTCGTGCTTCTCATTCGCCTGCTGCGTCCCGAGAGCCTGGCCAAGCCCGAAGGCTTCAGGAACCTGGGTGAGTTCATGGCGCTGCTCCGAGGCCCGACCTCGCCCTGGCTACCGAGCGAATGGGCATCGGATGCCATAATAGGCGTCCTGCGCGGCAGCTTCGATCCGTTCACGCTGTTGCTGCTGTGGAGTAGCGCGGCGGGTATCGTGGTCCTGGGAGCGCTATTCCACCAGCGCTTCTACCCGACCGCACTGACGCGCTCGCAGGAGGGCAATCAGAGGCACACGGCGGGCCAGCGATTCGGACTGTCGATCCGCGGCCTACTCAGGGGTGTCAGCAGCAGCCGGACGGAGTTGATGTTGAAGGACATCCGCGTCTTCTTTCGTGACACGACGCAGTGGTCCCAGCTCATCCTGCTGGCCGTTCTCGTGGTGGTCTACATCTACAATATCCGGGCGTTGCCGTTGTACAGCGAGGGAGTGAGTTTCTTCTTCGCGCACATTGTCGCGTTCGTCAACGTGGGCTTAGCGGGCTTCGTGCTCTCGGCCGTCGCCGCGCGATTCGTACTGCCCGGTGTCAGCCTGGAGGGGCCGACGCTGTGGCTGTTGCGATCGAGCCCGCTTCGAGCGAGAGACCTTCTGTGGAGCAAGTACTGGGTCGGTACGGTACCGCTGTTGTTGATGGCACTGGTGCTGACGTTGGGAACGAACCTGCTGTTGAAGGTGACTCCCGTGATGATGCTGTTGTCGCTCGTCACCATTACGGCGGTGACCTTCGCGCTGGCGGCGCTGGCACTGACCTTCGGAACGCTATTCCCTCAGTTCGAGACTGAAAATACGGCCCAGATTCCCACCAGCGTCGGCGGGCTGTTGTTCATGATGACGGCGATCGCGCTGCTGGGTGCCGTTCTGGTGCTCGAGTCCTGGCCCGTTCTCACGATCTTCCGGCACCGTTTGACGGGGGGCAGTCCCACGGGTGGCGTCTGGCTGATGGCGGGCGCGAGCGGGCTAGCCGCGGTCTCGATCTGCGTGGCGGCGACGATCCTACCGCTGAGAGCGGCGTTACGGCGAATCGAGGCTCTCGAAGCGTAGCCGACGGCTACACCTCACCACGTTCCAGCAGTCCTTCAACGGTGCGACGCTCGCCTGCGAACTCTATCCAGCCTGTGACGCGGTAGAGGGCGTTGTAGGGTTGCGGACCTTGTTCGGCCGGAAACTCGCTAAATAGC
>JASFMO010000374.1:0-4027 GCA_050117535.1 Gemmatimonadales bacterium
CCGACTGTATCGTGAGGACCCGCTTTGGGTGCCTCCGCTGATCACGGAGGAGCGCAGGCGCTGGTCACCGCGTCACAACGCTTCTCTGGAAACGCGCTGGGTCGGTCGCTTCATCGCCCAGCGCGACGGCCGCGTCGTTGGCCGCATCGCCGCGGTCATGGACCGCGCTTTCGCCGACGCCTGGGAGCCCGGGACCGGCACGTTCGGTTTCTTCGAGTGCCAGGACGACTGTGAGGCCGCAGCAGCGTTGCTGGCGGCGGCAGAGCGCGCACTGATCGAGCGCCGAGCGACGCGCATACTTGGCCCCATCAACCTCACCCTACACGACGAAACCGGGCTACTCGTCAGCGGTTTCGACCGGCCGGCCACCGTCCTGTCCCCGTACAACCCGCCCTATTATACGGACCTGTTCCAGTCGGCCGGTTACGCGCCCTACCGGGACTACCACGCCTTCGCGGCCACGCCTGACTCGACGCCCTCTCCCGCCGTACGGCGCATCCTGCGCGCCGCCCGCGCGGGACGGGGTCTCATGAAGGGCGTGACGCTGCGCAGCGTCGACCTGAAGAATTGGGTAGGCGAGGCGTGGATCCTCTGCGACATCTACAATGCCGCTTTCGCCCGCGTCTGGGGCTTTGTGCCCATCGCCTGGGATGCGTTCGCCCAGCGCGCCCGTATGCTGCGTCCGTTCGTCCGGCCCGAACTGGTGCCCATCGCCGAGGTCGACGGTCGGCCGGCCGGCTTCGGGCTGACCGTGCCCGACATCAACGAGGCGCTCCTCCACGGCAACGGCCGGCTGCTCCCCCTCGGTTGGCTGAGGATCGCTCGGCGGGTGAAGCGCATCCGGCACGGACGCTTCATCATCCTCGCCGTGCGGCCCGAGTACGTCGGCCGCGGGATCGGAGCGCTCATCGCCGCTCAGACCGAAGACGCGGCGAGACGCCTTGGCTACACGCACCTCGACCTTTCGCTGGTGCAGGAGGCCAACCACAACTCCCGCCGCATCATCGAGGCCTTCGGCTGCCATCCCTACAAGATGTTCCGGCTCTACCACAAGCGCCTCGCGCGAACCGTCCCGACCATAGATCGGTCCAATGGTCGATCCACGCGTCTCCAGGTCTTTACGACAGCGCCGGGTGTACGTCGATCTCCTCTCCGACGAGCGGAAGCGGCCCGTTGAGAGCTCACGCCAACGCCCGGGAGACACGGTTCCCGACATTGAGCCCCATGCATGGCATGACGCCCCCGCCCCTACTCCAATTTGGCCCAAGCTGCCGGCCGGGATATATTCGGCGATTCCTTGTAGCCAACCAGCTGAAAGGAGCGCGAACATGACCCCAAAGAAGACCATCGCCGTCCTCGGCGCCACCGGCGCCCAAGGCGGAGGTCTGGTCCGTGCCATCTTGAGCGACCCCGACGGCGAGTTCACGGTGCGGGCCCTGACGCGAAATCCCGACTCGGAGAAGGCGAAGGCGCTCGCCGAGCTGGGCGCCGAGGTTGTCGCCGCCGACGTCGACGACGCGGACAGCCTGGCGAAAGCGTTCGAGGGTGCCCACGGCGCCTTCTGCGTCACCTTCTACTGGGAGCATTTCTCGCCGGAGAAGGAGCTGGCCCAAGCCCGCAACATGGCCGAGGCGGCGGACCGGGCCGGCGTCGAGCACGTCATCTGGTCTACGCTCGAGAACACCCGCAACTGGGTCCCACTCGATGACGACCGCATGCCCACCCTGATGGACAACTACAAAGTGCCGCACTTCGATGCCAAAGGCGAAGCGGACGACATCTTCCGCGCGGTGGGTGTCCCAACCACGTTCCTGCTCACATCCTTCTACTGGGACAACTTCATCCATTTCGGATCCGGCCCGCAGCGGGGGCCGGATGGCAAGCTGGCGTTGACCTTTCCCATAGATGACGCGAAGCTGCCGGGGATCGCCGCCGAGGACATCGGCAAGTGCGCCTACGCCCTGTTCGAGCGCGGTAACGAGTTCGCCGGCAAGACCGTCGCCATTTCCGGCGATCAGCTGACGGGGAGCGAGATGGCCGAGGCGATGAGCCAGGCGCTGGGCCAGGAGATCGCCTACAACGCCGTGCCGCCCGAGGTCTACCGCAGCTTGGACTTCCCCGGCGCCGATGACCTGGGCAACATGTTCCAGTTCAAGCGCGACTTCAACGAGTACTTCTGCGGAGTGCGGGATCCGGAGTTCGCCCGTTCGCTCAACCCGTCGCTGCAAACGTTCGAGCAGTGGTTGAGTCAGAACAAGGATCGTATTCCGTTGGGATAGACACCGCGGCTTGATGGGTCAGCGCCTTCTTCTCTGGCTGTTCAGGAGCTTCGCCGTGGTCCTGGTGCTGGCCGGGCTGGTATTCCTGGGCGGCTGGCGACTCGGTGAGCTAGTCGCCGGCCCTCAGCCTGGCTTCTGGTCCGCTCCCATCCTCGAGTTCCTGTTCAGGCTGGGCGCTACCTGGCTGGCCGCGGGCGTGGTCGCGCCGCTCCTGCTCTGGTCGATTCGAGCCGCCCCGCCAGCCGACGCGGCGGCCGCCGACCAAGCGCCGGGCGTCGCCGGGCTACCGGCCCTGATGCCCCTCTTCCTCGCGTTGGCGGCGCTGCTGGCTGCGGCGGCCAGCGGTCCGGTCCTGGGCGGGTGGCGTGAGGGCCTGGCGCTGATCGAGCGGTTCGAGCTCTGGGACGAGCTGTCGGCCGGCGGTGAAGGATTACTGGCGCTGATTCCCATCGCGGCGGTGCTCTTCGTTCCCGTCATGGGGTCGGCAACGCTCGTTTCGTTTCTTGCCGGGACGGCCACGGCCGTCGCGTTCCGCGACAAGGGGATTCGGTTCGTCCGGATCTATGCCGCCTGGATGGTGATTCACGCCGCCCTGGTCCTGGCCACGGTCTACTCCAGCGACCTGCTGGGTGACCTATCCGGACCCTGGCTCGACCCGGTGAGACCCGCGGCGGAAGCGGCGGACGGTCCGAGCGACGGAATCCCTCCCGAAGCCCGCCTTTACCTAGAAGACTGGGTTCCTGCGGCGGTGGCCCGCAACGCCACTCAGGCGGCGCGGGGGACGTGGATCTCCATCGCGTACGCGGTGTGGATTCCGTTCCTGCTCATAGCCGCCCGGCAGCGCAGCACGTTCTCACGCCGCCCAACCTCGCGCGCGCATCGGGAATGACTTGGAGCCGACGGCCAAGAGCAAGACCTCTCGGGAAAAGACCAACGCCTCCCGTCAAACATCAACCAATCCTAGCCTATCGCTAGCCGTCCCGCCTCCGGGTTCCCGCGGCCTCGCGTCGTGCTAGATTAGTCCTTTCGCCAAAGCGATCGGCCGGCACGCCCGGCCAACACCCGTGACCCGAAGAGGCATGCGAGCATCAGCCCCAACCCTCGCGACGCTCTTCGCCGCCGCCGTCACGGCCTGTGCCAGCGGCCGCGGCCCGGAGATTGAACCCAGCCCCGACGCCGGCTCGACCGCCGAGCTGGAGGCGCTCTACCGCGCGCGGACTGACAGCGCCCGCCTGCGGTTCAGCGACGCCGACGTCCACTTCATGACCGGCATGATCGGCCACCACGGCCAGGCCCTGGTGATGGCGGCGATGGCGCCCACCCACGGGGCCAGTCCGTCGATCCAGACCCTGGCCGCCCGCATCATCAACGCCCAGAACGACGAGATCGCCACGATGCAGCGGTGGCTACGCGATCGCGGGCGGCCGGTACCCGAGGTCGAAGTCGTGGGAACGACGCTGAGGGTCAATGGGTCGGAGTACACCATGCGGATGCCGGGCATGCTGACGCCGGAGCAGATCCGCGAACTGGATGCCGCCCGCGGCCCGGAGTTCGACCGGCTGTTCCTGACCTCCATGATCCAGCACCACGAGGGGGCCGTCACCATGGTGGTCGACCTATTCGCAACCGATGGCGCTCTACGGGACGAGGCGGCCTTCAGGCTGGCCTCCGACATCCAGGTCGATCAGCGCACCGAGATCGCCCGGATGAGACTCATGCTCGAGTCACTGCCCGAATCGGACGCTGGG
>JASFMO010000375.1:0-4009 GCA_050117535.1 Gemmatimonadales bacterium
TTCGTACTTCAGAGCCTCGTTCTCGCGCATGGCAACGCGACGCGCCTGTTCGGTCTTGGCAATCGACAAGAAGTAGGTCTCGAACCCGCGCGTGGAACTCGGCTTCTTGGGCATGGAGTTGCCGTGGATCGAGATGAATAGGTCGGGGGTGGCCTGGAGCCCCTGGAGCTGTGCCGCCCTGGGCCGGTCGGCAAAAGCGATCAGCGTATCGCGGTCACGCGTCAGCACGACGTCGATACCCGGCTCCGCCCGCAAGCGCTTAGCCAGACGCTGGGCGATAGCGAGCGTCACCTCCTTTTCTTTCGTGCCCGCCACACCAATGGTGCCAGGATCCCTTCCGCCATGGCCCGGATCGATAACGACAAGCCACGAATCCCGTTCTGGCGGCTGTAGCGTCGTCGACGGCCGCTCAACGAGGCGCCCGTCCATGTTGCGCCAACGCCGGGAACGCACCTGCGGTAGCCAGTCAAGCGCCCAGCTGATCGGAATCATCAGACCGGAATCGCCGCGATAGGCCGGATTCGCCAGCTGATGGACGTCCTGGCCGAAAGAGAAGAATGGAGAACCAGCGGAGAAGCTTGCCACGTCGTCACCCATCACCAGGCGATCGCCGTCTACGCTGTAGCCCAGCGCTCGGGCCAGTTGCGACGCCGATGCCGCCGGATAGCCGTGGCCAACATCCAGCGGTACCGAACGCGTCGCTCCGCCCCTGACGACGACCAGCGCGTTGCCAGTCGGCGCCGGCCGGTTTGCCACTCCGGTGAGCGCTACGATCAGCGCGACCTTAGCGATACTTGCGGGCACGCCCGATCTCACGCTCCGCCTCACGCCGCTTGATATCCTCCCGCTTGTCCCGATGCTTCTTCCCCCTAACGAGCGCCAGTTTGGCTTTGGCCACACCCCCCCGGAAGTAGACCTCGAGTGGGACCAGTGTGAGCCCGGCCTGCTCGACCTTACCGATGAGCCGCCGAATCTCTTGCCGATTCAGCAGGAGCTTGCGGCGACGCTTGAATTCGTGAGCCTCCGGACCCGCGGGTCCGTACGGCCCGATGTGCATATTGTGAAGCCACGCCTCTCCATCCTCGATACGCGCGAAGGCATCGGATAGACTCGCATTGCCCTCGCGCAGCGACTTGACCTCACTGCCCAAGAGCACGAGTCCGGCCTCCCAAGTCTCGAGGATCTGGTACTCGTGGCGCGCCTTTCGGTTTCGTGCGACTAGCTTTACGCCTTCCGCTGACATGGGATAAACGGCTGGAGGATCTTAGGGGTGCCCTTATTATCGCACTTGAAGCGCGGCCGCGCAAGTAACTCCTATTCCAGCACTTCGATTTGCTGGCGGCGCACGCGGCGCAGCTCCCGGACCTGGGCGACTTCAGCGGCCAGAACGAACGCCACAGCCAGATAGTACACCCAGATCACAACGACCACCAGCGTGGCGAGACCGCCGTACAGCGAACGGTAATTGGCGATGTGGGTCAGGTAAAAGGTGAATCCAAGCTTCAGCAGTTCCCAACAGATCGCCATAAACACGGCGGCCGTGACAGCCATCCGCCACGGAACGCGACGGGCCGGCAGATACCGGTACAGCAAAATGAAGAGCAGAAAGATGAACGCCCAGGCGGTGACTTGGGCCAGGATCTTCTCCACCAAGCCGATGCTCGTCACCGACAGACCCAGGAACTCGAAACCTCTAGCCTTCGCTAGGTTGTAGACGATCGTGACCCCGATGTTCAATATGGACAGCACGCAGGCGACCAGGACCATTTCGGCATCGAAGATCTTCCCTTGGATGACGCCACGGCTTTGGCGCAGGTCGAAGATCTCTCTCAGAACCGCACGCACGGAGCCAAACAGCCGTGTGGCAAACCAAACGAAGGCGACGAAACTGATGAGGCCGATTGCCTGACCGCGTTCGATCGCCCGCGCGATAGCTTCCTCGGGCAGGTTTTCTCCCTGCGGCCCGGTCTCGGCGATTCCGAGGACCGGTACAATCAAATCGACGTAGTACCTGAGTTGCTCGACCGGTTCGACGCCGGCCGCACTGGCTGCCGCCTCCAGGGTCAGGCTGGTGACCGACACGATGATGAAGAGAAACGGGATGGCCGCGACGAGCGCGCTGAACGTGAGGCCGCTGGCCAGCAGGAAGATGTTGTCGTCGTCGGCCTTCTCGAAGACTCGAACCACGTAGTCTTTGAACGTGGCCCAAAACCTCTTCGCAAGGCGCGTCGCCCATCCGTACCACACCCATAACAGGGAGAGCGGTCCCGACGCCTTATGCGAGTTCAATGCGAGCGTTGCCTAGGGTGCGCGTGGCGCGTAGTTCACTCGTCTGCGGTCTCTTCGCTCTCGCTGGAACGCGCCTCGGACATCCGCTCTTCAAGCTCCGAGCGCGCCGCCTGCGCCGCTTTCTTGCCGGCATCCACAGCCTGCTGCGCGCGTACCCGTCCATCCGCGACCGCACGCTTCGCACCCTCGTACTTGTCCTCAACCTGGCGCCGCCCCTGTGTCAGCGCATCTTGGAGTGTGTCCTGCAGTTCGCCGGCCTTCTGCTCGGCCTTGTCGCGCAAACGCCGCGCGCGCTCTTTCAACTCTTCCTGCGTCTCCGCTCCCGACTTTGGTGCCAGCAGTAGCGCCGCCGCCGCGCCCAATAGAGCTCCCCACACAAAGGGCATCAGACCCGACCCGGACCGTTCGATGACCACGTAGGGTACGCCCTCATCATCGTAGCCTCGCATGTCTCTCATCCTTTCGTTTCGCGTTCTCTCCGCTGCGGGCGAGTCGCGTTCTTTCCCAAGGAGGCCTGGCCTCCCGCCGAATCTCGAATCCTCACCCCGGGGCCATCGACGCGAAGGCTTTCAGGTTCGTCGAACTCAACTCGTGTGCGTGCTCATTGGCCCATCGAGTCCGCCGCCACGGGCTCCGGGCCCGCGGCCCATCGCCGGCGCAGCCCCGACTCGGACTCCTCGAGACGGAAGTCCTCGGACACCCCGGCGCCACCCCGAACGGTTCATCAGCGTCGGAAAGCCACTGCAGGCGCCGAAAGTGAAGTACAGTTACTAAACAAAGATACGGGCCGCGGAAAGCTATTTCAACAATCCCCACCCGTCTGCACCGTAAGATCCCGAGCGCACCTGCACGTCGTTCATAGCACCGATCACCGGCCGCGTGCCGACTCACGCCGCCCGCCGTGCCTCGCCGTTCCGCCGGTCTTGGTTCTCGGCCCGGACGATGATTACTCGATGTTCACGACGAGACCATCGTAGGCCGGTTCGAACCCTTCCGGCAGGTTCGCGGCCAATTCTTGATAGTCGAGCCGGTGCGTAAGATGGGTTAGATAGGTACGTCTGGCGCCGACGCTCCGCGCTGCGTCGAGAGCCTCCTCGACGTTGAAGTGCGTCGGGTGAGGATCACCCCACCATAACGCGTTGATCACCAACACCTCAACTCCCCGCAAGACCTGCTTCGCTTCGCCAGGAATCCGCTTTCCGTCGACGACGACGCCAAGCGGGCCGATGCGGAAACCGTACGCGTTGACGTGACCGTGCGGGAAGCTGAGGGGGACCATCTCGAACCCCGCCACATCGATGCGTTCTCCAACATCGAACGTGTGCAGGTCGATTCTCGGAACGCTCGTCTTCGGATTCAGTCGCACCGAAGGATCGAAAATGTACGGAAAGCGGGCCTCGAGTTCAGCGACGTACTCGCTCGCCACATAAGTCCGCAGCGGGGCCTGGCGCCGCAGGCTGAATATCCTGAGATCGTCGATCCCATGTATGTGATCCGCATGAAGATGTGTGAGGTACACGGCATCGACGTGTCCGATACGGGCGGCGAGCAGCTGCTGGCGCAGCTCCGGGGGTGTATCGACGAGCAATAGCTTATCGTCGCGTTCGACGACCAAGCTGTGTCGTGTTCGGTGATTGCGAGGATCAGCGGATGTACACACCGTGCATGCACACCCGATGACCGGGACTCCAAAGCTCGTGCCGCAACCTAGGAAACGCAG
>JASFMO010000376.1:0-4008 GCA_050117535.1 Gemmatimonadales bacterium
AGACCGGTGCCTCGAGACTGCTGATCTCGCGTTTGGTCACCGTTGTCACGATTTCGCCAACCGCGACGGCGCGGGGTTCGAGAGCGATCTCGATCTCGGTCCTGCCGGCGGACCGGACCTGTACCTCCATCTGCCGTGGGGCGTACCCGAAGCGTTCCGCCGATAGGCTCTGGCGACCGGGTGGCACGCTTCGCAACTCGAAACGGCCGGAGTCGTCGGCGAAGGCGACGAGGACGGTCCCCAGTACCCGCACGGCGGCGGCGGCCACCGGTGCGCCGGTAGTGGCATCGACGACGCGGCCAACCACGACCCCGCGATCTTGTGCTGTGATCGGCGTAGCCGATACGAGAACCATGAGGAGAGCGGTAAGGGCACGGCCGGTCATCTGAGTGCCTCCAGCGCCTCCTCGAGGGTGAGCGGGTTGTCATAATCCGCGATCAGGTCGAGGCCTGCCAGCGCCGACTCGGGTTCGACGAGGAACGGTGCGGCGTCGCCGACGGGCTCGCCGGTCACGTTGTACCAACCCAGAACGCGGAGGCCGTCGGGGATCGGCACGCCCGCCTGCTTCCAGACGACGGGCAGCCAGCGGTAGAGGCCGGTCTCCAGGGCAATCACGTAGGGGACCGAGTCGGCATCGAGCGGCAGAGGGTCCGATATAGCGGAGAAAGTAAGAAACTCGATGACCGTTTCGGGTTCCTGCTCGAAGACACCGAGGCGGACCCACTCGGTAGAATCGGGCACCGTACCGCGGTAGAGGACGCCACCGGCGATCCCCTGGAAGGGGACGGGTTGCAGGCCGTCGGCGCAGGCCAGCAGCAGCGCACCCAACGGCGGCAGCAGGAAACGTATGATCCCGCTCAATGGTTCGTATCTTGCTTGACAGTCATCAAAATGAAAGCTACTATGTACGTCCCCGTCTAATCAATTCCCGTATTCTGTCCGGCACCCAGGACAACAGATATGAGTCTGACGTTCCGGATCACGCCGTCGCGTTGCGTCGACTGTCTGGCGTGCGTGAGGGTTTGTCCGGTCGAAGCCGTTAGAGCCCAGGAAGGCACGCTCCAGATCGTCGAAGAGAGCTGCATTGAATGCGGCCTGTGCGTGCCGGCGTGTCAGCACGATGCCATAGAAGTCGCCGGCGATCTGGAAGCGGTGCACAAGTTCTTGGAGCGTGGCACCGCGGTGCTGATCCTGGCGACCGAGTCGGTCGTGTACTTTCACCCGGCGACGACCGAGCAGTTGCTGAACTCCTGCTTCGGGGTCGGTTTTCGAGCGGTTTACCCGGGTGCCTTGGGTGACGAGTTGGTCGCTCGAGAGTATCTGGAGTTGTGGCAGCGAAACGACCGGGCGACGACGATTCGCTCGACTTCACCGATCGTGGTGGAGTTTGTGAAGCGGAGATACCCGGAATTGCTGCCGTATCTGGCGCCGGTGGTCACGCCGGCGGTCGCGCAAGCCAGATACCTGCGGGCGCTACACGGCGTTGGTGTGAACATCGTCTATGCGGGCGTCTCGTCCTTCGGAGCGGCCGAAGCGAGCGAGAATCCGATCGATGCCGCGACCACCTTCGCCGAGTTGGCGAGGCTGTTCGAGGAGCGGGGAATCGTCCCGCGCGAGCAGTCGAAGCACTTAGAGAGGGAGGCGCTCGGGTACCGGCGTCACCTCTCGACGGCGGGGGGGATGCCACTGCCGGTGCTCGAAGAGGAGCGGGCAACTTCGCGTCGCCTTCGGAAGGTGAGGGGCCTGGACGAGGTCGCCGCCATCGCGGAAGCGATCGCGCGTCGAGGGCCGAACGCGGATCTGGGTTTCGTCGATCTGCTCCTGTACGAGGGGGACCTCGATCACCCGGTCATGGGTCCGAAGTCGCAGCTCTACCGTCGGCGCGAGATCGCGGCCGATGCCGAGCTGCCGCGAGCGGACCAGCCGGTGTTCGACGAGCAGCTGCGGGTGGATCTCTCCACCGCCCGACAGCCGGCCGGCAGTGGCAGTGCGGTGACGGGAGCCGATGCGGAAGCGCTGATCGATGAACAGATCGGCCGCGCCGCCGACGGCACGAATTGGGATTGCGGCGCCTGTGGCTTCGGCGGCTGTGAGGCCTTCGCGGCGGCGGTATTGCGGGATCGGGCGCGCTTGGCAATCTGCCCGTTCTACCAAGCGCGCCGGTACGAGCGGGCGGTGCGGGACGCGGCGTACGACGAGTTGACGCAGCTGTATTCGTACCGTGTGCTTCGCAGCAAAGTGGTCGAGGAGTGTGCGCGGGTCCGGCGAACCGGGACGAAGTTCGTCGTGATCTTCATCGACCTGGACCATTTCAAGCCGATCAATGATCGGCTGGGTCATGCGGCGGGCAACCAAGTGTTGCGCGACGTTGCGGCGATCATCAGAGGGTCGATACGCGTCAATGATTTTGCGGCTCGCTTCGGCGGAGACGAGTTCGTGATCATTCTGCCGGACGGTGACAAGGCGGGTGCGCTGCGCGTGGTAGAAGAGATTCGAGTGCGGGTCGCGAGGCTCCGAGCTCGAGGCGGCGGAGCGGAGATGGCGGTTTCGCTCAGCGTGGGCATCGCCGAGATCGGGTCGGAGGTCTCACTGGCTTCGGGCCACGATGGGGTGCTCGCGGTCGCCGATGCCGCGTTGCTGGAAGCGAAGCGAGCCGGAGGCGACGCGGTCAGGATTTACGAGCAGTAACCCTGGACGGGTCTCCCGTTCCCGGGCTGACGTTCTTCCATGACTGTGGTCGTGGACAAAGAGAGGAACGGTATGGGCGAAGCGCGACCGATGCATCGAGTGGAAGAGCACGACGCGTTGTTGTTGCAGCGAGCGGAAAGGCTGCTGGGCGACTTAACGGGAGTCGTCTCGGCGCGCATCGTCGCTGACACGGGTGGCCGCATCGAAGAGGTACATGTGTTGACGGACAGCCAGGTGTCGCCGAAGCAGACGGTGCGTAATGTCGAGTCGGCGCTGATCGCGCAACTCGGGATCGAGGTCGACCATCGAAAGGTAAGCGTCGCCCAGACGCAGGGCTCGGACGCTGGGGCTGCGGCCAGGATCATCGGAATCGGCCAGCTTGCGGGCTTACGCCGTTACCTGTTTGAGGGTTATGAGTTCGAGCGCAAGATGCCGCAGCATATCGTTTGCCGCGTGCGTCTGCGGCTCGACGACCAGGAGTACGTCGGCACAGCCGAGGGTACGGATATCGAGCGCGGTCGGCTCAATGCCGCGGCGCAAGCGGTGCTCAACGCCCTCGAGTTGGCCGAGGAACGAGAGATCGGATTCGCGCTCGACGGTGTGAAGACCATCGATGTTTTTGACTTGCCCGTCGTGGTAGCCGCGGTCTATGGATTGAGTGGTAGGACGCGAACCTATCTAGCCGGTGCGGCGCCGGTCAATGAATCGCCGGAGCACGCGGCGATCCTGGCGACGCTCAAGGCGACGAATCGTTGGATTGTGTCGACCCGGTAATCGTGAGTCCGGCTCCCCCGGCCGGGAAAGGAGTTGATGTCTATTAGAGGCCACGGGAACCCCGCCTGACCCGTGAGCGGGACAGGGCCATGAGATACTGAACAAAACCCCCGATCTCTCTAGGCTGACGCGTCATTAAGCGAAGCGAGAGCCGACTTAGCGGAGCGATGCACACTGGATTTAGCGGATTTCAGTGTGACAACAACCGCGAAAGGAGGTGAAGCTTCATGGCGTGGATGCTCCGAATGCTGCTTGCTCTGGCAAGTTTGTTTGCGGGCAATATCACTTGGGGCTAGAGATAGATTGGGGGTTTTTCTTGTCAACGCTGGCCTGGGAACGCTTCGGCAGATAACGGAATGAAGCGCAGCCTCCTCACATACGTTGCCCTTGTAGCTCTTGCAGCTACTGCAGTGGCCGGGTTCATAGTCACAAACTACCCCGTCGCTGTAGATAGGCCCGGAGCTTGGGGGGGGATTGTGGCACTGATGGTGCTGACCCTTCTTGCCGAGGGTTTGGGCGTGCGCATGTCGGCTGGAAGGGCCGTAT
>JASFMO010000377.1:0-3997 GCA_050117535.1 Gemmatimonadales bacterium
CGATCGAGCAGATCGACCACGAGAAGGGCAAGGTGAAGGTGCAGGTATCGCTGTTCGGACGGTCGACGGCGATCGAATTGGATTACACACAGCTCAAAGGATACTAGGGGAAGTAGCCACTGGTCGAGGAGGGCAGGGCCCAGCGCCGCTGAACCTCGCAAGTAGCGGCGGCTCCGCGCACCGGCGCCGGTCACTTCTTCTGAAGGTGTGGAGTAAGAACTCGCATGGCTAGGCCAAAGAAAAAGGTTATCGGCTTCATCAAGCTGCAGGTCTCGGCAGGACAGGCGACACCTGCTCCCCCCGTGGGTCCTGCCCTCGGTCAACACGGGGTGAACATCATGGACTTCTGCAAGCAGTTCAACGGCAGGACGCAGGGGCAGGCGGGTATGATCATCCCTGTCGAGATTTCGGTGTATGCTGACCGGACGTTCAGCTTCATCACCAAGACTCCGCCAGCCGCCGTGCTGCTGAAGAAAGAGGCAGGCCTCGAGAAGGCCTCGGGCGAGCCGAACCGTAACAAGGTCGGAACGGTCAGTCGCGAGCAGGTGAAGAAGATAGCGGAGATCAAGCGGGAAGACTTGAACGCGGCGTCGATCGAGGCTGCCATGCGGATGGTCGAGGGCACGGCGCGTTCGATGGGAATAGTGGTTTCAGACTGATGCCAAAGCACGGAAAACGTTACCGGGAAGCGGCCGAGAAGTTGGATAAGGCTCGCTATTACGACGTACGCGATGCTCTCCAACTGGTTAAGGATACCGCGTCGGCGAAATTCGATGAGACGGTAGATGCCGTTGTGCGGTTGAATGTGGACCCGCGACATGCCGACCAGATCGTCCGTGGGACCGTGAACCTCCCGCATGGGACCGGTAAGACGGTCCGTGTGTTGGCGATCGCGGACGGTGACAAGGCTCGCGAGGCCGAGGAGGCGGGGGCCGACTATGTCGGCACCGAGTACGTGGCGAAAATTCAACAAGGCTGGCTCGAGTTCGATGCCGTCGTGGCTACGCCGGACACCATGCGTGACGTCGGAAAGCTGGGTCGGATACTCGGTCCGCGGGGGCTGATGCCCACACCAAAGGCCGGGACGGTGACGATGGACATCGGCCGCGCGGTGAAGGAGCTCAAAGCCGGACGGATCGAGTTCCGTGTCGATCGCACCGGTAACGTACATGCGCCGATCGGGAAGGCATCATTCGAAGTCCAGAGTCTGGTCGAGAATTTCGAGGGGTTGATGGACGCGATACTGCGCGCTCGCCCGGCTGCCGCAAAAGGTGGTTACGTACGGGGCGTGACGCTATCGAGTTCGATGGGCCCTGGCGTTCGCATCGAGCCGACCTCGTTCCGAAAGAGCGCCTGATCGGACATCGCGTGAGGGAAACGAGCGGCCACGCGGTAGAACGGCCGTAGACAAGAGAGCGATACTGCAGCATGGCTCAACGCATGAAGAAGGAGAAGATTCAGATCACGTCCGAATTGGCCGATGTGCTCGGCGAGGCGGACGTCCTGTATCTGACGGATTTTACGGGGCTGAACGTCAAGGATATGACGGAGCTGAGGCGACGCTTCCGGGAGGCTGGCAGTCGCTACCTCGTTGTGAAGAATCGTCTGGCGCTGCGCGCGCTAGAGTCGCTCGATCTGCCGGATATCTCCGAGCACTTGCAAGGTCCGACGGGACTGATCATCGCGGTCGATGATCCGGTGGCGCCGGCTAAGACCCTGCGGTCGTTCGCCAAGGAGTACGACGATCGGCCGGCCCTCAAAGGGGGTGTGGTCGAGAAGAAGCTGATATCGGCAGCGGACATCGTCACACTGGCCGAGTTGCCCCCCCGCGAAGAACTGCTTGGGGCGATTGCGGGCTCATTGACAGCATCCGTTTCAGGGATCGTAGGCGTTCTGAACGGCCTATTGCGGGACCTTGCCTACATGATGGAAGAGGTCGCTAAGAAGCAGGAGGGCGGTGGGGATTAGAGCGGGTGCGGCGACCATGACGGTTGCCCGGAACTTTTTGACGAGTTGTGGTAGTACGAGAGACGAATCACCAGCAGGGAATGGGGAAAGATGAGCAAGGTCGAGGAGATTCTTGACGCTATCGGCTCGCTGACCGTCCTCGAGGCGGCAGAGCTCAAGAAAGCGATGGAAGAGAAGTTCGGCGTAAGCGCTGCCGCCCCGGTTGCGGTGGCGGCTGCCGTACCGGGTGCCGGTGCTGCCGAGGCCGAGGAGGAGAAGTTCGAGTTCGACGTCGTCCTCGCCGTCATAGGTGACAAGAAGATTCAGGTCATTAAGGCTTTGCGCGAGGTGACCAGCCTTGGCTTGAAGGAAGCGAAGGAGCTGGTCGACGGTGCTCCGAGCACCATCAAAGAGGCCGCTTCGAAGGAGGAGGCTGAGCAGATCAAAGCCAAGCTCGAGGAGCAGGGCGCGACCGTCGAGCTTAAGTAGGCGTGACGGGGCTTTCGGAGCCGGCGGCACACGTCGTCGGGAGTATGTCACAGAAGACGAGGTGAGAGCTCCTCAGCCTATGCCGCTCACGTGGCGTGAATACAAATCGGTAACGGAAAACACAGAACCCCGCGACCAACGGGCGACGGGGTTTTCTGTGCTCTTTTCTGACCTCGTTGGTCAGAGAAGGGCAGAGCATGCGATGTCGGCAGGCCCGATCGATGGACCGGGTCGTCCTCAAGGCATGGTTCACAGGTACTTTTCCTTGGAGGTATAGACGTTGGCTAAGACGGCGACGCGAAGTAGTAGGCAGCCAATTGCCCACGGTTCGGTGACTGGCAACGGGAGTAACGGGAAGCCTCTGCCGGTCATCTCGTTCGCGCACCTCGATATGGCCATGGGGATGCCGAATCTGCTCGACGTGCAGCGCAAAGCGTTCGACGCGCTGCTCGAGACGGCTGTCGATGAGGAATCGATTCGTGACTTCGGGCTCGAGCGGGTCTTCAACGAGATCTTCCCCAGCGCGGACAGCAAGCAGAATTTCACGCTAGAGTTCGTTAGCTACTCTCTTGGCGAACCCAAGTACTCCGTCGAGGAGTGCATGGAGCGCGACATGACCTACGGCGCTCCGCTCAAGGCGACTTTGCGTCTGGTGATCAACGAAGACGTCGGCGGCGAGAAGCGGCCGCGCGATATCCTTGAGAAAGAAGTTTACCTGGGCGAATTGCCGCTGCTCACCGAACAGGGCACGTTTGTTATCAACGGCGCGGAGCGGGTGATCGTCAGCCAGTTGCATCGATCCCCCGGCGTCGTGTTCGAAGAGACCATCCATCCGAACGGTACTCGTCTGTTCTCCGCACGCATCATACCGTTCCGTGGCTCATGGGTAGAGTTCTCCATCGACATTCACGATGTGATCCATGTCCACATAGACAAAAAGAAGAAGTTCCCGGCCACGGCACTGCTGAGAGCCTTTGGACACGGCAGCGATCCGGATGTTCTGGACCTCTTCTACTACGTCCGCGAGCTGGAAATCACAAATGTGGCGGCGGACCGGGCTTATCGCCGTGAGGCGGTGGGGAGTCTGTTTGCCCGCGCCGTCCTGAATCCCGCGTTCGCGGGCGAGCCCGAGACCATCGTACTGACAGGCTTCGATCTCGAGAACGACGAGGGTTGGTTGGCGGCCGACCAACACGAGCGGGCAACCGGTCGATTGGTGGGAGCGGTCGGTGACGCGGTGACCGACGATCTCATCAACCGCCTGATTGAGGTGGGAATCGAGGAGGTGCCGGTCTACCGTGATCGCGAGGCCTTCTTGGCCCATCGCTCGAACGAACTCACGCCGGAGCTGATGAAACAGCTCGTGCGCGGCAAGGTCGACAAGGTGTGGATCTACTCCAGCCCGGCGCGTGTGCCGTTGCGTGGCCGGTACGAAGATCTGGCCAACCGGCGCGATTGGAGCCACGACCCGCGGCTGGCCA
Organism: Gemmatimonadales bacterium; assembly: GCA_050117535.1. Classification (GTDB taxonomy): domain Bacteria; phylum Gemmatimonadota; class Gemmatimonadetes; order Palauibacterales; family KS3-K002; genus JASFMO01. The sequence goes on from JASFMO010000377.1 coordinate 3,918, forward strand.
CCGACGTGATCGATCCGGACACCGGGGAAGTTTTGGCGGAAGCGGGTCAGGAGTTCGATGCCAAGCTATTTGCGGAGCTG
>JASFMO010000378.1:0-3967 GCA_050117535.1 Gemmatimonadales bacterium
GGGCACTAACGGCACATCCTCTCGCCGCGGTGAAGGCGTTCCTGGAGGGCGAGCAGGCGTTACGGCGCGCGCAGATGGACAGGGCGATCGCGGCCTATCAGCGTGCCCTCGACGCCGACTCTACCTTGGCGCTTGCCGCACACGGGCTCTCGCAGGCCTATGGGTGGCAACACCACATCGGGCACCCGGCCTCGATGGACGCGCAGGCCCGGGCTGTCCGAATGGCTCATCTGCTTCCGCCGCGCGAGCGCGCCCTGGTGGAGGTGAGTTACCTGCTGGACCAGCAGCTCTCGGAGTCGATCGAGAGGGCGCGGGGACTGACGGAGCGCTACCCCGACGACCCGTACGCCTGGTATCTGTTGGGAGATGCCTACTATCACATCGGGTACCGCGCGGGAATCACCGGGCGCGACCGGCTGGCGCCGTTCGAACGTGCCATCGCCCTCGATTCCGCGTTCCTGCCGGCCCTGCTGCATCCGCTGGAGTACGCCCTGGATCTCAACGAGCTGGACCGCTTCGAGCGCTACGCACGTCTCTACCTCTCCCACGACTCGACGGCGGAGTACGCGGTCGCGCTCAAACTGGTGCGGGATCTCGTGCTCGGCTCGCCGGAGGATTCGCTAACCGCGTCAGAATCTTTGGCTGTCCTGGAGTGGGGCGTGCTGCAGAACGCGCTGATCTTGTTGTGGGGTGGTCCCTGGCAGGCGGCGCTGGCGGCGCGGGTGGCGGCCGAGTTGGCAGCGCCGCGTTTCCCTGTCGCGGAACGTTACCGCGCCCTGGTGAACTACCTGGAAGATATCGAGTTCTGGCGGGGGCGGTTGGCCGCCGCGCGGCGAGCGAACGATCTTGCGGAACAACTCAGGCCCTCCACCGCAAGCCCGCACGCAGCTCGATTGATGTGGTACATGGTTGGCTTCGGCAACCCGGAGGAAGCGGCGCGAGCGGTGGAACATCTGGCGAGCCAGAACTTCTCGATCCGCCGGAATCCACCCTTTCATGCGTTCGTCGGGTGGTACTATCTGGTGAACGGCGATATGGATGGGTTCGCCGCCGAGCGAGACACCTGTGCCTTCCTGGCCGACAGTCTCCGTGCGGCCGGCGATTCGGTCGGCGCCGCACGGGCCGAGAGCTCGGGCCGAGGCTTGGAGGCTCAGTTAGCGGTGCAGCGCGGCGACCATCGGGAAGCGGTTGCCGCCATCCGGGAAGGGATCGACGGGCTGGACGGTGCGGGCATCGCAACGGCGCGCCGTTTCTACAGTTTCTCGCTGGCGATGAGTCTGCTGGAGTTGGGCGAGGAACTCGAGGCGTTGCGCATCCTGGAGACTTTCGACGGGTCCAGCGCGTTCGATGCTCGCGCCGCCCTGGCGCGGGCGCAGGTGTACGAGCGGCGCGGCCAGCGCCAGGAGGCGATCCGGGCCTACGCTCGCGTGGTCGAGCTGTGGAAGGACTGCGACCCCGAGCTGCGATCGACTTGGGAGGCGGCGCAACGCGCCGTCGAACGTCTGACGGCAGAGATCTGAGCGGGCGAACCAGAAGTGCAGTCGGCGGCGGCCTCGGCGCGACGCTCGAAGTCCCGATTCTGTCAGCGGTGCTTGATGAACGTCCCGTCGTTGAGTTCGGCGACGGCTTGACGTAGCTCCTCTTTCGTATTCATGACGATGGGCCCGTACCAGGCAACGGGCTCCTCGATCGGCCGCCCCGAGACCAGTAGGAAACGGATGCCTCGCGCTCCGGCCTGCACCGTGACTTCGGCGCCGCTGTCGAACAACACGAGCGATCGATTCCCCGTCGTGTCGAAGGCCGGCATATCGGTGGTCCCCGTGTCCTCGGTAAGCACCGCGCGCGGCGGCGAGGCGTCGCGGAATGTGCCATCGCCCTCGAAGACGTAGGCAAAGGCGTGCCGGTCGGTTTCGACGGGCAACGTCTTGCGGCAACCCGGCGGAACCCAAACGTCCAGGTAGCGCGGGTCCGCCGCGATACCGTCGACCGGACCGCTCTCTCCCCAGAAGTCGCCACAGACGACACGAACACGCGTGCCGTCGTCGTCGGTCACCTCGGGAATGTCGGCGGACGACACATCTTGGTAGCGCGGCGTTGTCATCTTGAGTGACGCAGGAAGGTTCGCCCAGAGTTGGAATCCGTGCATCCGACCTTGCGGGTCGCCCTCGGGCATCTCTTGGTGAAGGATACCGCTTCCCGCCGTCATCCACTGCACGTCGCCCGCTCCCAGGCTGCCGCTGTTGCCCAAACTGTCGCCGTGGCTCACCGTGCCCGACAGAACGTAAGTGATGGTCTCGATGCCGCGATGAGGGTGCCAGGGAAAGCCCGCCCGGTAGTCGTCGGGGTTCTCGTTGCGGAAGTCGTCGAACAGCAGGAACGGATCGAACTCGCGGGTGTCGCCGAAGCCGAAGGCGCGCCGCAGCTTGACGCCGGCGCCCTCGACGGTGGGTTTCGCTTCTACGATTCGCTTGACGGGTCTGATCGACACGGCTCCTCCTCGAGAATCACGCTCTGATGGTCGCAATAACAACGAGGCCGCCGCTCTCAGGGTTCCCGTGCGAGCGGCGGCGTAACAGAAAGTGCTGAGAGGCAGCTGTGGGGATCAACGGCACCCCTGCGACGGCGCCACAGCGCCGCCGCGGGGCCCGTCGGCTTGGGGGGCTACATCTCGCCCATCGCGGCCATGCTCGAGAGCCTCCGCATCACATCCGCCTCGGGCTGGCTCGTATTCCAAATGTGGGCGTAGATCTTCCATGTCCCGTCCGCGCCCAGCTTGGCGATCGTCATGTACTTTCCGCTGTCGGTCATCGGCTGCTCGACACCGGCCATCCCCATCTCGAGCGTGTAGGTGCCGATCCCGTAGGACAGGTCGCCAGCGGCTCCGGCGTCGAAGCGCTCGATGGTGACCTTCCTCTCGCTCGTCGCGCCCATGACCTCCGCCAACCGCGCTTCGATCGCGGGCCTTCCCCGGGCCGCCTCAGAATAAGGCGCCATGTAGACGGCGTCCTCGGCATAGAGCGCCGCGACAGCGGCGGCGTCCCCTGCGTCATACGCCTGCTTCCAGTCGGCCTCGATGGCGGCCATCGCCGCGGCCAGCGCTTCCATGTCGATGGCCTCCTGCTCCGCTTGCTGGGCGCAAGCGATCAGCCCGAGACAAGGGACGAACGCCAAGATCAGGGCGATTTTTGTTAGCTTCATCACGCGCCCTCCTGGTAGAGTGAAAAGGAAATCGGTCCCCGCAACTGGGGACCGCCTCAATCGTGTTTCGGTTGGATGCTTTCACGATACGGTCGGGTGGTCCGGAATGCAATCGGTAGCCTGAGGCAGTTCGTCCCGGCCATGACTCCGGGCACACCGAGCGCCAGCGGCATGAGAGACAAAGAGCCCGCGGGGCCCGGCTCGACCCCGCGAGTTGGCCAGAGGGCGGGCCCGGCTCGGCGTCCGCGGCCCGTGCGTTGTTTCTAGCGCTCCCGGATCACACCGACGACGCGGCCAGCCCCGTCGACCACGTAGATCGGCCCGCGCACGACATCGTCGACGAGCAGCACGGCGACCGGCGCGCCGAAGGCTCGTAAGGGGGAGCTGATGGAGAAGTCCTCCGCCCCGTCCAGGTTGACCGTGTAGCCCATATCCCAGAGGGACGCCACGGTCACCTCGCTCAAGGGGTTGGCGCCCGAGTTGATGAAACCGGTCATCAGCTCGTTGCTGAACACCGATTCGCGCCAGTGCGCGTCCGCCGTACCGGAGCCGCCAATGTTTTCAACGGGCACCTTGTTGCCGGTGTAGGTGGCACCGCCGATGCGATCGAAGGCCTCAATGGCGCGACTACCCGTGAAATGGGGATCGGTGCCGCCGGACAAGGAGGGGTCGGCCAACAAACCCAGGGTGGGCCAGATCGTCCCGAACCCCACCACGTGTCCCATCTCGTGGACGATGACCTCGTCGAAGCGCCCGCTGGCCTCGAGGT
>JASFMO010000379.1:0-3964 GCA_050117535.1 Gemmatimonadales bacterium
GGCGATGCAAACGGCGCTCGAGCGGGCCGAGAATGACGACCCCGAGCTTGCCGCCCGGCTGTACCAGACGCGTCAGGAGCTATTGGAACTCCGAGAGGCAATGCGGGGGAGCGAGGCGAAAGACGAGATCGGCGAACGGGATCCACCCTCGCCTTGGAACCGCTTCTATGTCGGCGCGCGTGGTCTCGAGACGACCTACGGGCCCACCGAACTGCACCGTCGCACCGTACAAGCGGGCCGGAACGAACTCGCCGCGCTTCGCGGTGAGGTGGACCGAATCGCCGAGCAGGTAATGCCGGAGCTCGAGGCCGCGCTCGAGGCGGTGGGGGCACCGCCCGTCGAAGGCATCGGGCGATAGACCCGACCACAAACGCAGACCGGGCAAGGGACGGCTGAGTCGTGTAGGGCCGGGGACACGGTTGCCGCGAATTGGGAAGCGACGCTCAAGAGGCCTTCAAACGGCGTCGTCGTGACATCCCCGGCTGGACTGTGATGGCTGCGACTTCACGCACGCGAATCGCCATGCGTAGCGCGCCTCCGGGATGAGTCCCGCTGATCGGGGGGCGCAGGGTCCGCTCGATGCCTAGCCAATCCGTCGCCGCTGGACCGCAGGTTGACCGCCGGCGCGAACGCTCTTAGCATAGTCGAACCGGCGCGAACCCCCGCCGTCGGATGTGACCAAAACAGCCGCTGGATCGTCTGATCATCGGTGCCCGGGGAAGGCGGGAGGGGAGGAAATCTGTCAGACGCCGACCGGGGGGGTGTCGCGTTGGACCAGAAGCTGTCACGGGCCAGGATCTTGGTGGTTGACGACGACGCCGGGAACGTCGAGTTGCTCCGCCTGGTCCTGGAGCCGCAGGGCTACACGAATCTCCGCACGACCAACGATCCGCTAGAAGCCCCAAGTATCTTCGAGGAATTCAAGCCCGACCTCGTTCTCCTCGACCTGCGCATGCCCGGCATGGACGGGTTCGAGCTGATGGAGGAATTGAGGCGATTAACCCCCGAGGGCACCTACGTGCCCATCCTGGTTCTTACGTCGGATGCCTCGCAAGACGCGAAGCGCCGCGCTCTGGCGGGCGGCGCGAAGGACTTCCTGGCCAAGCCGCTCAGCCCGGCCGAGGTCCGGCTGCGCGTTCGCAACCTTCTGGAGACGCGGTTCCTGCACGTGGCGCTGGAGGCGCACAATCGCTCGCTGGAGGACCGGGTACGCGAGCGTACTCAAGAGTTGGAAGCGGCGCGGCTGGAGATCCTCTACCGGTTGGCCCGGGCGGCGGAATACCGGGATGACGACACCGGTGAGCACACGCGTCGGGTGGGTCGCATGTCGGGTCAGATCGCCCGAGCCTTGGGTCTGCCGCGATCCGAGGTGGAACTGATCGAGATGGTGGCTCCGCTGCACGACGTGGGGAAGATCGGGATCCCGGACCGCATTCTGATCAGCCCGGCGCGGCTTTCGGAGGCGGACTTCGAGGTGATGAAGACGCATACCATCATCGGTTGGGAGCTGTTACAAGGTAGCGGATTCTCGCTGCTGGAGACGGCGGCGCAGATCGCGCGTAGCCACCACGAGCATTGGAACGGGAGCGGCTACCCGGATGGGCTGGCTGGGACCGAGATCCCGCTGGTGGGACGGATCGTGGGGTTGGCGGACGCTTTCGATGCGCTCACCCATGCGCGCCCCTACAAGCAGGCCTGGAGCGAGGCCGAGGCGTTGGCCGAGATCGAGGCCAATCGCGGACAACAATTCGATCCCGATGTCGTGGACGCGTTCTGCGAGGCCGTGATCAAGCGGCGTCAACCGGAGCTAGTGGGCGCGCTGTGACGGGCCGTGTAGCGGGGCGGGCTTTAGCCCTGATCGTGCTGGCCACCTTGGCGGGTTGCGGGAGCCATGCCGGAGTAGGTGCGCGCGCGGCCGGCCCACTGGAAGACGGTGACTTTCAGGCGGCGACGGAACGGTTGAGACAACTGGCGGCGGCCTGCGAGAACGGCGAGCGTGGTCGAGAGTCAATCCTCGTGCGGGCGATGCTGGAATTGGATCTGCGGAATCCGGGGGGCTCTCCCGACACGGCGGCCCGATTGGCGGCCCGCTACCTGCAACTTCCCGATGCCACGCCGGACGGTGTCTCAGCTGCTGAATCCCTCTACCTACTGGCATTGGACCGGGGCGCGTCTACGGTCGAGGAGCCGTGGGCCATGCGCGGGGTGGCGCCACGCTTCAGCCATTGCCGCGCACCGTCTTCGGAGCCTAGTCAACTGCGTGAGCTTCCGGCGCACCCGGGTACGCCCGGGCTGTGGGAGCTGAATGAGGTCCACCGGGAGCTGTACTTGTGCAAGCAGCAGGTGGATTCGCTGAAGGCCGAGTTAGCTCGGATTCGCAAGTTGCTTGGCCAGGGCGGCGGAACGCGCTAGGACCGAGCCATGAGTCTTCGCAGTCGACTCGTCGCATCTTTCGGTCTCATGACCCTCATGCTGATCCTGCCGGCGATCTTCGCCGCGGGGCGTCTGAATGACCTGCGGGACATGGCGGTGGAGGAGCGCGGCAAGCACGCCGCGGCGGCGCTGGCTGTGGGTCGGTTGGGGGCGGCGCTGGCCGAGTTCGACCGGTTCGAGCGGAGCTACGTCGCGCTGGGCGACCCGGGGCTGCAAGCCGCAGCGCAAAGCAGCTTGGAGAAACTGCGACAAGAGGTCGAGCTGCTGAGGAACGCCGGCTATCCGGGGGCCGCGGGCCCGCTGGCGGGTGTGGTGCAGGTCCTGGATGCGACGTCTCAGCGCGTCGATGCGCTCGTGGCCCGGGGCCGGCTGCGAGAGGCGACGGCGGCGTTCGCCACCGTCGAGCCCCAGATGGAGGCGGCGCACGGGCGGATCGCCGAGGCGGCGGCGGCGATCGACCGACGGGCCGCGACCGATTTCGCGCGCGCTGAGTCGATCTCCAGTGCGGCCCGAACCAGCACGCTGGTCGCCACGGTCATATGCCTCTTGATCGCACTGGCCTTGGGCCTCTGGACCACCGGCGCCCTGACCTCACCGATCCGGCGGCTAGCCGCGGCGATGGCGGACGTTGCGGACGGGACGTTCCACGCGCCGGCGGATCTGCCTTACCACCGCTGGGACGAAATCGGGCATCTCGCGACCTCCTTCCGTACGATGGCCATGCGGCTGGCCGAGCTGGATCGGATGAAGACGGAGTTCGTTGGTATTGCCAGTCACGAGCTCAAGGCGCCGATCAACGTGATCAAGGGCTACGCGGAGTTGATCGAGGAGGAGCTGGCGGGCGAGGTGACCGGCCACCAGAAACAGATCCTCCATGCGATCGCCGACCAGACACATGTCATGGCGCGTTTGGTCAGCCGTCTGATGGATTTGAGCCGGCTCGAGGCGGGGAACTACCGGATGGAATTGGATGAGATCCGCGTCGAGAACCTGCTGATGGAGGTGACGCGCTCGTGGGAGGTCGTGGCGAACCAGAAGGGAGTCAACCTCCAGATCTCAATTGAGGACTCGGCTTTGTCACCGATCGTCGTGGACGTAGACCTGATCCGAGATGAGGTGCTGGGTAACTTGCTCTCGAACGCCGTGAAGTTCACCCCCGAGGGAGGCGACGTGAAGGTCGTCGCGCGCAGTGAGCCGGGTGCGATCACGATCGAGGTCTCGGACACGGGCCCGGGAATTCCGGCCGAGCACCGGCCGCACGTCTTCGCCAAGTACTACCAGATCGAGCGGTCGCGGAAGATCGGTTCGGGCCTCGGGCTGGCCATCGCGCGCGAGATCGTCGAGGCGCACGGCGGCACGATCGAGTTGGTCGACCGGCCGTGTCCGGGCGCCACCTTCCGTGTCGTGCTGCCACTGCGGCCCCAAGCGCAGCGGCGACAGATCGCTGCCGTCGACGCACTCCCGGTCCCCGGGTCCTCGCGCCCAGGACCCGCCTCGCTCAACTGACCAAAGCGCTATCCGTACTTGCGTG
>JASFMO010000380.1:0-3957 GCA_050117535.1 Gemmatimonadales bacterium
TCGCCAGCAGGCACTCGATCTCCTCCTGGCCTCGCTCCCACGACACCTCCTGAACCGGCACGTGGATAGCGACCTCCCCGCCCAGGGCAGGACCCAGCTTGACGGCATCTTTCAGAGTCGCGATCAGTGGGCCGCTGCCCGCCGCGTGTCGAATTCGCTGCAGATCTTGCGGACGATACCGGTGGTGGTCGGGAAATGCCAGCGGCTCATCCACCACGACTCCCGCGTCCTTCAGTTGCTTCCAGACCGTCTCCGGCTTGGCTATCCCGGCGACCCCCAACCGGCAGCGAAAACCGGTCAACGGCCGCACCTCACCCAATTGCCGCGCTCGGCCATCGTAGACCGCCAACCCGGCCAGTCGCAGATGCGCTTGAGCCTGCGGCAAGCCCGGCTCGAGCTCCGAGATCCGCTTCGCTAGCTCGTCGGCCGCGCTGCGGGCGGCCGCCTTCCTCGTCGTCACTACAATCGTAGCCCGCGCCAGCGCCGCCAACGACTCACGCCACGGTCCGCGAGGAAGGAGTCGAGGGGTATCGAGACCATCCTCGGCCGCGAGCAAAACGACCTTGGCGTGCGGAAGGATCGCGCGATGCTGGAAAGCGTCGTCCAAAACCGTCACTCCCGCCCCGTCTCGCTGCGCATCTCGAACGCCAGCCAGCCTCCGCGGGGCCACGTATACGGGCACGCCGGGGTTGAGCAGACGATGCACGGCCACCTCGTCCTCTCCGTAGCCTCGCATGACGACCGCCGGCCGATGGCCGAGCGAGGCCAGCCGGGCCGCGAACCAAGCCGTGATCGGCGTCTTTCCGGTTCCCCCCACCGTGAGGTTCCCAACGGCCAGCGTGGGAATCGGCGCCGCCGCGGCCCTCAACAGGTGGCGATCGTACGCCCACGATCGCGTGGCGACCGCGGTGCGATAGACGCCTTCAAATGGGACGAGCAGCGCCGAGAGCAGGCGAGGCAGCGGGCCCGCTCGACCCTCGGGGTGCCACAGGTCCCGGTACCAGACGCTACTCCCTCTTCCCATCAACATGAGCTTTGAGCTGCTGCATGTAGAACTCGAGCTTCTCGGCGTCCTGCGCGATGTCCGCCACCGACCTACCCCGGGGAACGTGCCACGGCTTCCCCACCATGACCCGAACTCGGGCGAACGGTTTGGGAACGAGGAACCGGTCCCAACCCTCGATCCACCAGGCACGATCGGCCCCGGCCATGACCGGAATCACGGGCGCCCCGGTTATCCGGGCGGCCTGCAACGCCCCGGGCTTGAACCGCTCGCGCGGCCCCTGGGGACCGTCGGGCGTTATCGCCAAGGAACGTCCACCCCTCAGTTCTCTGACCAGCTGCCGCAGAGCGGGATAGCCGCCGCGGGTGCTGGAACCGCGCACGGCGGCATAGCCAAGCCCTTTTCCCAGTCGCGTCAGGTACTCGCCGTCGCGGTGCTGGCTTACCAGCATCACAAGGCCGCGCCGTCGATACAGATGGAGCAACGGCAGAAGCCGACCGTGCCACGTGACGAAAACCACGGGTTCGCCGGATTCCCAGCCTCTCTGATTGGCGCGGCCCTCGACTTCGAAACGGAGGGTCGAATACCCGGCCCGAAACAGGGCCGGTCCCAGGAAACCGGCCAAATCCAGAGCCAGGCGATCGCGGGCTCTCACGAGCCACCTTCCAGAATCTCCGCCGCCAATCGCGCTACCCGATCCGGCGCCCCCGGTTCGCCCAGCATCCCCTTGATCTTGCCAAGCGCTTCGACCATTTCGCTTCTGCGGTCCGCTTGGTGATCGAGCAGGGGCAGCAACTGTTCGGCGATCTCGGCTGCCGGCATCCACTGCACGAATTCCGGGGCTATCCTTCTGCCGGCCAGCAGGTTGACCATCCCGATGCTGTCCACTTGAACCAATCGCCGGGCGAGGTAATAGCTGAGTGGGTGCGCCCGGTAGGCGATCACCATAGGGGTCTGCGTCAACGCCGCCTGAACCGTGGTTGTCCCCGACTTCGTCAGGACCGCCGTGGAGGCCCGCAGCACGCGCACCGAATCATGCACGAGGGTAGTGCCGGCGGCGGGTCGGTAATAATCCGCCGGCACGTGGGGCGCACTCGACACGATCACTTGGACGTCGGGGCGTCGTCGGCTCACCTCGGCGGCGGCCTGCAAGAAAGGCTTCAGCATGCGCCCGACCTCTTGCGGTCGAGATCCTGGCAGGAGCCCCAGAATCGACCGCTCGGGATCGGCTCCAAGGGCCGTAATCGCTTCCTCCTGCGTTTCCCAGGTGGGGAGACGGTCCAGCAGTGGGTGGCCGACGAAAACCGCGTCTACGCCGAAATCTCGCAGAAAAGGCTCTTCTTGCGGGATAACGACCGCCACCCGGTCAGCGTTCTCCGCCAGTATCCGGGCGCGTTCCTGACGCCAAGCCCACAGCTGCGGCGCGATGTAGTAGAGAACCGGAATGCCGTGACGGTGGGCCTCCTGGGTGAGCCAGAGGTTGAGACCGGGGTAGTCGATCGGGATGACGAGGTCCGGTGGGTCGTCGGTCAGCAACCGGCGCAGGCGGCGCCGCAGCTCGATGAAGAACGGCAGGCGCGACACGATCTCGACGAAGCCCATCACGACCAGGCGATCGAAATCGACCACGGGTGTGACGCCGGCTTCCGCCATGCGTGGTCCTGCCAACCCCCTCAGTTCAGCGCTCGGCCACCGGCGATGCAGGGCCTCGGCGAGCGCGGCACCGTGCAAGTCTCCCGAGGCTTCGCCCGCTGAAATGAGGATGCGGGGCTCAGACACGCGAACTGAGATACCAGATAGCGACGAGCACGCAGGCGAGAAGGATGACCAGCGTGCGGGTGCGCATTCCGCGGCGCTCGCTGGAACCTTGCATTTTTCGTTCGCGCCTAATTTGTATCAAGGACATTTTTCCGGTGCCTCTCGATGCGATCGATGATGTCCAGTGCCACTGCGAGTGCTTCGCGGCCCTCCTGTGCGGATACGGCGACCGGTAGCTCCCGGCGAACCGCGCCCAGGAACGCCTCGAGTTCCAGCCGGAGGGGCTCGGCTCCGTCGCCACGCAGCCTGACGTGTTCGACGAATCGCCCGAGTTCGAGCGGACCCTTGCCTAGCGGCTCTCCAGCCTTGCGGCGGTAGAACTCGCCGGTCCCCTTCCCCAGGTCGAGGCTGACATAGCCGTTCGGCTGGAAGAACCTGATCTTGCGCTGCCGCTGCAGCGATACGCGGCTGGCTGTGATGTTGGCGACGGCCCCGTCGCCGAACTCCAACCGGGCATTGGCAATGTCGACGCTGCCGCTCAGCACCGACACGCCCACGGCCCGCAAATCTACGACCGAGCCCTGCACCAAGCTGAGAATCAAGTCAATGTCATGGATCATCAGGTCGAGGACCACAGGAACGTCCGTACCCCGCGGGACGAACGGTGCCAGACGGTGCGACTCGACAAACAACGGGCGGTCGAGATACGGCTCGCAGGCCCGTACGGCCCCGTTGAATCGCTCGATGTGCCCCACCTGGATGATGCGGTCCTTCTCGGACGCCAGACGTATCAGTTCGTCCGCTTCGGCTGTCGTCGGCGTGATGGGCTTCTCGATCAGCAGATCACACCCCGCATCCAGCCCGCTTCGACCGACTTCGAAGTGCGCACTGGTCGGAACGGCGACCGTTATAGCCTGCGCGTCATCCAATAGCGGCTCGAGGTCGGTGTACGCGCGCGTCTCCAGCTCCGACGCCACTTGGCTCGCCCGCTCGCTGTCGATGTCGTAGATGCCGATCAGCCGAGCATCAGGCAGGGCCCTCAGCAATCGCGCGTGGTGGAAGCCGAGGCTTCCAACTCCGACTACACCAACGTTGACCGAATCCACTGGCTCGTCAGACGACAACTCCCCGCTCGCTGGCTTCGATGAACGCGAGTAGATATTCCACCTCCTCGCACAAACCGCCCTGTGCGCGGA
>JASFMO010000381.1:0-3953 GCA_050117535.1 Gemmatimonadales bacterium
ACGATCAAGATGTGGTCAACGTGCAGGCGCACCGGATCACGGCGATCGCGCCGGCGGCAGGCGCTGACGTCATCGATAGCCACGATTTCCGCTAGTGCCGGCCTCGCCGCTGGTGACGCCGCCGATGTCAAGGCCCCGATGACGATTGCTTTCGCGATTCTGGCTATTTCGCTAGCTTGTGCCCCCTTACGCCCAGACTGGCATGAAATTCCAACAGTCACCGGCACATGAATACCCATCTCAGCAGCACCCCGAGGGGAGCTTTCGCTGACACGTTGTAGTTCAGGTCGACCGAATCGAGTAGGTGAAGACTATGGGAATACCGTGCACACGACTGCTTATTTGCCTCGTGGTTCTGGGTTGGCCGCTGTCCGCGGCCGGTCAGGTGGCAGAAAGCAGTTGCAAGGCGTGCCACGGCGCGCTCAGCGACGAACGACTGGCCCGTCCGGTCCAGGACATGACGGGTGACATCCATGCGGACAATGGCTTCGACTGTGTGGCCTGCCACGGCGGCGATGCGCAGGAGGCCGGGATGTCAGCGATGGACCCGGCGCGAGGCTACATCGGAGTGCCCCAAGGTCGTCAGGTCGTGCGGGTATGCGGCCGCTGCCATTCGGATGCCCAATTCATGCGGCAGTACAATCCATCGCTGCGTGTCGATCAGGTCACCGAGTACTACACCTCGGTGCACGGCCAGCGCTTGCGCGATGACAACGACACACGAGTGGCGACCTGTGCCGATTGTCATCCCGCCCATTCGATCATTCCGCCGTCCAATCCCAACTCGAGTGTGAACCCGCTCAACGTCGTGGAGACCTGCGGCCGCTGCCACGCGGACGCCGAGACCATGGAACCCTACGGTATCCCGACCGATCAACGAGAGAAATATCAGAGGAGCATCCACTGGGAGATGATGTCGGTCGAGGGTGACCTGTCGGCGCCGACCTGCAACGACTGCCATGGCAATCATGGCGCGGCGCCGCCGGGCGTCGGGTGGGTCGGCAATGTCTGCGGCCAGTGCCATACGGTGATGGGGGAGCTCTTCGCGGAGAGCTTTCACTCTCAGGTGCTCGCCATGTTGGGCCGGCCGGGTTGTGCCACCTGTCATCGCAATCACGAGATCCAGGCCGTCGGGGATGAACTTCTCGGTGTTGGCGAAGGCACGGCGTGCGGGATGTGCCATGCCGGCTCGGATACCGGCGGCACTGTGGCCGCTTCGATGCACAGTCTGCTCGATTCGCTCTCGGCGGAATTCGAGGCGGCGGACTCCGTTCTGGCGAGAGCGGAACATGCGGGCATGGAAGTGAGCGAAGCGCAGTTCGGATTGAGCGACGCGACGACGGCTCTGATCAGAGCGCGCACCGCCGTTCACAGCTTCTCGTTGGAGGCGGTGCGAGAGGAAGTCGAGGCCGGCCGCGAGGTGACGGCTAGCGCCTACGCCCGTGGGCAGCAGGCATTGCGGGACCTACAGTTCCGGCGGACGGGGCTGGCGGTCTCGGTAGCGATTATTCTGGCGCTGATCTTGGGACTCGTCTTGAAGATTCGCCAAGTCGAACGGCGTCCCCAGCTGACCGGCGAGAAGTAAACCACGGAGATGGATGCTATGAAAGAGAGAGGAGCCGGATCGGGACAGAGCCGGCGTGGCTTCGTCAATTGGCTGCTCGGAGGGAGCGTCGGGGGTCTCCTTCTGGCGGTGCTCTATCCCGTTGGTCGCTACCTGATCCCACCGGCGGCAGGGGAGTCGGCATCCGCGACGGTGACGCTCGCGCTCAGACCTGACGATATCCCAGCGAACTCGGGCCAGATCTTCAAGTTCGGCAACCGGCCGGGGATCATCTTGCGCACACCGTCGGGCGAGCTACGGGCCTTTTCGGCGTCCTGCCCTCATCTCGGCTGCATCGTGCAGTACAGGGATGACATCAGCCGGGTTTGGTGCGCGTGCCACAACGGCCACTTCGACCTTAATGGGCGAAACGTTCAGGGGCCACCACCGGGACCGCTCGAGACGTTCGTCGTGAATGTGCGTGGTGACCAGATTGTGATCAGCAGGGAAGCCTGAGCATGGGAACTTCGAAGCGACGGTTCCGCGAGGTCTGGGCTTGGCTGGATGAACGCCTGGACCTGTCGGCAATGGGGAAGCTCGCCAAGAAGAAAGATGTGCCGGTCCATCGTCATTCGATCTGGTACTATCTCGGCGGTATGACCCTGTTTCTCTTCATCATCCAGGTTGCAACCGGCATCCTCCTCCTCTTCTACTATCGGCCCAGCGCCGAAGATGCCTACGAGTCGATCCAGTTCTTGATGGCGGAGGTGGAGTTCGGTTGGCTGGTTCGATCGATACACCACTGGTCGGCCAACCTGATGATCTTTACGGCCTTCATCCACCTGTTCAGCGTGATGCTGCTGAGGGCCTATCGGAAGCCCCGCGAGGTGACCTGGATCTCGGGCGTCGTGCTACTGGGGTTGGCGATGGCCTTTGGCTTCACCGGTTACCTTCTACCGTGGAACGAGTTGGCCTACTTCGCCACGCGGGTCGGAACCCAGATCGTGGATGTCGTTCCGCTGGTGGGGTCATTCATCGGCAAGGTGCTTCGCGGCGGAGAGGATGTGACGGGCGCCACGCTGACGCGGTTCTATGCGTTCCACGTCGCGGTTTTGCCGATGATAGCCACGTTCTTTCTCGGTCTACACCTGTTCATGGTGCAAAAGCACGGGATGAGCGTGCCGCCTGATGTGGAACGCTCAGGGGGCGCGAAGCGAAACATGCCGTTCTTCCCGAACTTCCTGCTTCGCGACCTGGTTGGCTGGATGGCGGCGCTGGCGATTCTAGCGACGCTCGCCGCCTTTTTCCCGGCGGAGTTGGGTGAGAAAGCGGACCCGTTTGCCCCGGCCCCGATCGGCATCAAGCCCGAGTGGTACTTCATGTTCATGTTCCAGAGTTTGAAGTACCTGCCGGCTCACATCCTGTGGGTCGAGGGGGAAGTCGTGGGGATCCTGGCCTTCATGCTGGGTGGTTTGGCGTTGCTGCTGGTGCCGTTCCTGGAGCGACGTTCCGCGCGCGGCGAGCCGAGCCCGGCGGTCACCTGGATCGTGGCGCTGGTCATCGTCTACATCCTCATCCTGACCTACCTCGGTTACACCGTCGATCCCACGGTCTGACGCAACGGCTGCCACGCTGGCTCAGAAGCGTGGCAGCCGTCAGCTATCCCGGCGTCGCGGCCCGTCACCGCCTGGCGGGACCGGCCGGAGCCGCCGGTCCCCGCCTTGCTAGCGGGCCTCGGGGATCCGCGCCTCTGCGTCGGGCCACGGCGGCAGGATCTTGACCAACACCCAGAGTATGATGAAGGGCAGAATTAGAAGCGCGGCCGCCATCAACAAGCCCTCGATGCCGAGTAGTTCCAGCTTGTATACCGTCAAGCCGCGCAGACTCTTCGAGAACAACTGCCCACCGATCACGACGTTCCAGCGGATACTGAAGATGCCGATCTGGACCAAGATGGCGCAGCCGATGTAGAGCAGTCGCCTCAATTCGTCGGGGACCTTGAACACGGCTTCCTTACTGAGGGCCGGGGCCGTAAGGCCGAGCACGACCAAGGGGACGAGCGTTCCGAGCACGAGCTGGAGCACGATCAGGCTGATGAAGAGACGGCTCTCGATCAGCTGCGTAAGGATCCCGATCGATTCCTCGGATTCGTAGAGGCGATGGATGAAGTCGAGCATCTCGAGCGACACGTCGACCACCATCGCATAGAAGAGAAACGCCGCCAACTTGTCGGCGCTGCGCATGTCGACGGGCTTCCAGCGGAGCAGGCTCGAGATCATGTAGATGATCAGCACGAGCGCGATGCCCGAGACGATGGCCGAGAAGAGGAAGACGACGGGCATCAACACGCTGCTCCACCAGGGGTTCGCCTTGACCGAGCCGAAGATGAAGCCAACATAGCCATGCAGTA
>JASFMO010000382.1:0-3940 GCA_050117535.1 Gemmatimonadales bacterium
AGCCGACCGGCTCAACGGGTCGCGCGATCGAGCGCGGATCGTCGATCACGTAGACGTTGTAGCCCGCCTGCTCGAAGTAGTTGAACGCCAGTCGGTCGGCGCGTGCCGCCCACGAGATCGCGGGGCTCAGCGGGATCACGCCCGTCACGCCTGACAAGACGTCTGTCACCTGATAGAGCTTTTCCTCGACCCTCGACCAGATGAACACGTTGTTGATGCCGGTGCGGTCGGAGACAAACGCGATCGCCTCACCGTCGGGCGACCAGACCGGATTGATGTTCTTGCCCGTTTCCTGATAAGGCAGAATCTCCACGTCGCCCCGTCCGACGTGGTACAAGGCGATCCTGAAGTTGCCAAAGATCAGATCATCGAAGTCCGTTTCCTCTCCACGGTCGGTCGCGATCGCAATGTACCGGCCATCCGGCGACCACGCCGGATGGAAATCAGCGTACTTGTCGTCCGTCAGTTGCTCGAAGCGTCCGTCACGGAGGTCGAAGACATAGAGGTCACTGATGCCACCCTTCAAGCCAGTGAAGGCGATACGCTGGGCGTCCGGAGCGAAAGATGGATTCTGAATCCCATCGAGATCGAGGCTGATGCGACGTACGACTTTGCGACCCTGAACCGAGTAGACGTAGATGGCGTCACGCCCGCCGACTTTGGCCACGAAGGCGATGTGTCGGCCGTCGGGAGACCATGCCGCCGACGAGTGCATGAAACGCAACGACTCGAAATCCGGACTCCGCGCCGCCTTCACCAGTCGTCGAACGATCTTCCCGTCTTCCGCCGACGCGAGCCACAGGTCATAGAACGAGTAGAGGTTGTTCCCTCGATCGGACAGATACACCACCTGACGACCATCCGGCGACAGAGCCGGAGCGAGATACGAGGCGAACGCTCGTGAACCGGGCTCGAAAGAATGCTCCGTCAGCCGTCGGCCAAACTCGCTGGCCGATGAGAATCTGGCGGCCTCGGGCAAGTAGGTCGTCCGCACCGTCTCGATCCATTCGTCGGACACCTGCTTCACCGTTACACCAAGCGTGACCTGGAATGCCGATTCGAGTCCCAGGCGCATCGCACGCTGGAGCAGCAAGCCGACGGCCTGATCGCCGTACTTTCCCCCAATGAACGCCCACAGCGACTGACCGAAGCGATACGACAGATAGTCGCTGTAGATCGACATCTCCCGGATCGTACGTAGATATCCGGTGAACACCGCATCGCGCACCCAGGTGTGCGTGTGCGTGTCGAGTTCGCCGATCGATAGGTACTCGGCCATCCCCTCCATGAACCACAGGGGAGGCTGAAAGGCGTTCGGGTCGAGCTGACTCGTCAGCCCGCGCGCGAGGACGTCGTACTGAAAGGCGTGAACCAGTTCGTGAGCCAAGACGTGCTCGAAGTCGGCGTAGGAGCCCGTGAAAGGCATGATCACGCGGCGCTTCGCGAACTCCGTCACCCCACCCGTACCTTCCGAGATGAAGCCAGGCAGCGCGTTGGTCTGTTGAAACTCGCTGTGCGAGGCGTAGAGCAGAATCGGCTTACGTTCGTCGAATTCGTGGCCCAGAATCCGACTCAGCCGCGCGTAAGACCGTTCAGCCATTCGGGCCGCGTCGAGAGCCGCTTCACGTTCCCGAGGATAGTAGTAGATGTCGAAGTGGGCGGTGCGCAGAACTTGGAAGTCAAAGATCTGATATTGCAGCTTGTTCCGGCCGAACTGCCCGAGCGCCTGCGCGGGCGTGATCAGCACGAGGGCCATAACGCCGAGCCCGAAGAGCCGACCCAGCCGCCAGCACGCTCGGTCAGACCCCGCGGCCCGGTTCATGGCGGCGGCTCGTCAATCATGAGCAGCAGTGGCGCGTCCCCCCAGAGGCTCTCGAGGCGATAGAACTCGCGAATCGCCGGGTGAAAGACGTGCACGACGAAATCGATGTAGTCCAACAGGACCCAGCGCGCCGCCCGTTCGCCCTCGACGCCCGCTGGCTTGACTCCCGCTTCCGACAAACCTCGCGTGATGTTCTCCGAGATAGCACGAACGTGCACGTCCGAGTCACCGGACGCGATCAGAAAGAAGTCGGTGGCGTCCGAGAGACCGCGCAGATCGAGTACCAGCGGATCGCGTGCATGGCGATCCTGGCAAAGCTCGAGGGCACGCTGTACGTGGGGGGGAAGATCGGCCCAACGCAGTTGCCCGGTGGGTGCAGCATCCGATCGAGGTTCGGTCATCAACTCCTGGGAAGGTGGTTGAGTCCTCTGCTCTACACGGCCCTGCAATCAGGATAGCGATCGCTCGCCTTTTTCACAATCACTCGACATGGTAGAAGACGGCCCACGCCCCCGGTCCGGTGTGCGTCGCCAGCACGCTCGCGGCTGGGCGCACCATCAGCTCGTCGGGTTGGAAGGTTCGCTCGAACGACTCTGCCAGACGATTCGCCACGTCTGCGCAGTCGACGTGCGCGACTCCCATTCGAAGGCGCTTTCGCTCCGAAGGCACTCGCTCCTCCAGAATCTCCACTACGCGATTCACGAGAGCCTCGCGGCCGCGCACCTTGTCTACCGGAACCACTACGCCTTCGCGGTCGAGGCTGAGAATCGGCTTGAGGTCGAAGAGGCTTCCGAGGAACGCGCGAGCTTTGCCCACGCGGCCCGAGCGCTTCAAGTACTCGAGAGTGTCAACCGTCAGCAGCAAGCCCGACCGCTCCTGGATGCGCCTCAACTCGGCCACGATCGCATCCAACCCCAAGCCTTGCTCGGCCAGCTCCGCCGCGGCGAGCGCCTGGAACCCCAAGCCGAGCGACCCCGAACGCGAATCCAGGACCGTCACCTTGGCGCCGTCGAGTCGCGCCGCCGCCGCCTGCGCCTGCCCGAGCGTGCCCGAGAGGCCACTTCCAACAAAGACCCCCAGCACTTCGTCGGCACCCTCGGCCGCGCGCCTAAACGCCTGCAGCAAGTCGGCCGGCGACGGTTGTGAAGTCGTCGGTTGCGGTTGATCAGGATCGGTGAGTCGCCGCAGGAGCTCGTCGTACCCGATGTCATCCTGATCGAGCAGGATCTCATCGTCGAAGATCACCGTCAGCGGCACCACCGTGATGTTACGGTCGATGACGACTTCGCTGGGGAGATCGCAGGTGCTGTCGGTGACCACCGCGACCGGTCGGGTACGAGCGCGCCTCCGGCTCTGGTGCTGAGCCTGCATGTCCTCGGTCTTGACGCACTCCACAACGCCGCCCAACGAACTCAGGGCCTCCTCGACCCTTTGGGGCTCGTCGGTGTGGATGTGGATCTTGGCCAATGTGGCCGCGCGGGTCACAATCAACGAGTCGCCCAGACCTTTCACAGCGCTGACCAGTGCACGCTGTTCCGGCGGCGGCGAACCTCGCACGATGTACTCCGCGCAGTAGCGGAACGAACGATCGGCGTCTTCCGGGTAATCGGTCAGCGCGGCCGCATCTCTCACCCCTAGTCCCGCATCCGTTGCCAGCGCCTTGCCCTCCACGAGCCCCACCACGCCTTCGAGAAAGCGGACAAACCCCTTCGCGCCCGCGTCGACGACATCGGCCTCGCGTAAAGCCGACAGTAGCGACGGCGTACGTTCGAGCGACGAATGAGCGACTTGCAGCGCCCGGCGCGCCAGCGACCTCAGGTCGCGAGCTTGACCCGCAAAGCGCTCGATCTCCTCCGTCGATTCTCGTACGACGGTCAAGATCGTGCCTTCGATCGGCTTGTCGACCGCTTGGTATAGGGAATCGGAGGCGCTGCGCATCGCCAAGGCGAGCTCCTCAGGGCCTGCCCGATTTCGACCGCAGAGCCCCTCGGCGAAGCCGAGAAAGAAGTGCGACATCATCATGCCCGAATTGCCTCGCGCGCCCAGGACGCCGGACTCCGCCAGCCGAGAAGCGACTCCAGCGACCGATGCGTCCCTGATGCCCTTCACCGCCCCGAC
>JASFMO010000383.1:0-3927 GCA_050117535.1 Gemmatimonadales bacterium
TCTCTCCGGTGGGCTGAAGTCCCAGTAGCTCTGATAACACCGCCGTTGCCACGACTCACCCCGCGGTCACAGACTGGTCTACCGGCCGGGTCCCGTCGGCACTCTGATCATGGCGCCTAATAATAAGGGAGAGTGAATCGATCGGTAGTGTTTCCGAGCGGCCGCAGCTTCGATAGACGTCGCTAGCCGGCCGAGCCGTTCATCATATGCCCGAGCAGATGCGAGACTGTGGACTTGAGCTCCGGTCGCGGCACAACCATGTCCACCATCCCATGCTCAAGCAGAAACTCGGAACGCTGAAAGCCGTCCGGCAGCTCCTGCCCGATCGTCTGCTCAATGACTCGCGGGCCGGCGAACCCGATCAAAGCACCCGGCTCGGCAATAATCACGTCGCCGAGCATCGCGAACGAAGCCGTGACCCCGCCCGTTGTCGGGTGGGTGAGCAGTGATATGTATGGCAGCCGAGCTTTGTGCATACGCCCCAAGGCGCTCGAGGTCTTCGCCATCTGCATCAGGGACAGCACACCTTCCATCATTCTCGCGCCGCCCGAGGCGGAGACGATGATCAACGGATTACCGGCCTCCAGCGCTCGCTCCGCCACGCGTGCGAT
This sequence comes from Gemmatimonadales bacterium, assembly GCA_050117535.1. Classification (GTDB taxonomy): domain Bacteria; phylum Gemmatimonadota; class Gemmatimonadetes; order Palauibacterales; family KS3-K002; genus JASFMO01. The sequence continues at coordinate 612 of JASFMO010000383.1, forward strand.
CTTCTCGCCCACCACCGACCCCATCGAGCCACCGATGAAAGAAAAGTCCATGACGCCGAGCTTGACCGCCCGCCCTTCGATCTGGCCGTGCCCCGTGATCACGGCCTCCATATTACCCCCTTTACGGATCGCTCGTGCGTAACGCTCCGCGTAGGGCGTCGGTCCAACGAACTTCAAAGGATCGACGGACCTCAGTGCTGTGTCGTACTCTTCCTCGAGACCGTTGTCCAGGAGGATCCTCGCGTACTCCGCCGCCGCGATGCGGAAGTGGTGTCCGCATTTCATGCAGACACTCAGGTTCTCGGCCAGCTTCTCGCGGTAGATAATCTCCCCACAGCCGTCACACTTCGCCCAGACGTCTGCGGGAAGTTCTCGCTTCTGCCCGACTAGCTTCTGCTTCTCTTTGCGAAACCAGGCCATGAGACTCCAGCTTGGATCACGGGTGAAGACACTCGCTCTTGCTGCAATCGCTAAACTGGAAAGATCGGCACGTTGGCGTATCACCGCAATGGTTGCCCCGAGAACCGCTCAGCCTCGCGCTTTGCGCTCCTTGCCCAACTGCTGGACCACGGCGAGGGCGATGAAGGATACAAACAGGAAGCTGCCACCGTAGCTCACAAACGGCAGGGGCAACCCGGTGATGGGCAAAAGGCCAACAGTCATCCCGACGTTGGCGACGAGGTGGGCGAACCAGAGAGCAAAGACGCAGAAGACCACCGTCGACGCGAAGGGGTCGCTGGCACGCTGTGCCACGAGCACCAGTCGCCAGAGTATTGCCGCGAAGCACGACAACACGAGGAAGACGCCGACAAACCCTAGCTCTTCACCAACCACGGCGATGATGAAATCGGTGTGCTGCTCGGGGAGAAACGCCAACCGTTTCTGCGTGCCCATCGTGAACCCCTTGCCGAGCCAACCTCCTGATCCGATCGCCACCTGCGATTGTATCAGGTGCCACCCCGCGCCACGGGGGTCGGCCTCGGGTTGAAGGAAAGCGACGATGCGCACCTGTTGATAGGGCGCCAGGCTGCGCCATACGGGAAGTACAACGACGCCCATGGCAATGTTGGCAAAGATCACAGCCAGCGATTCACCCAGATAGGCTCTCGTCCAGTATAGAAACGCGATGACGAAGAGAAACCAGATCCCCCACAGCGGCGTCGAGAAAGCCAGGGCAAGACTAACCAGCGGACTTGCGAACAGAATCAGCTTTGTGGCCGACAACCCGGACCAGTAGAGCGCCGCCAGCAGAATCGCCAGAAAGACCGCAGCCGTACCCAGGTCCGGCTGCGCCATGGTTAGGGCAAATGGCACCAACACCGCAACCACGAAGGGCCACAATTCCCACAAACCCTCCGGCGGCCGCTCGCGTGCTGCGATCAGCTTGGCCAACAAGAAGATGGTTGCCAGCTTAGCTAGCTCGGACGGTTGGAACCCTATGCCACCGAAGCGAATCCAGCTGCGCGGTCCGTCGCCGCTTCCGATGATCAGCACAGCGAGCAGGCTGAGTATCGACAGCCCATAGACGGCGGGCGTGACCCATTCCAGCCAGCGAAGCTCGATTCGGAGGACGATGATGAAGGCCACGACAGAGATGCACAGCCACATCGCCTGTTTCTGCCAGATCCCCGTCGCCGACGATGGAATCTCGAGCTCGCCGGCGGAGTAGATCATGGCGATGCCGAAGAGCGCGAGGGCCAACGTCAGTGCGACCATCAGCGGATCGCTGACAGTCAGCCTCGTCTTCTCCGTCATCGAACCGCCACCTCGGCCGGGCCCTCTGGGAAACGCTTATCGAGGTAGAACTGGAGCGCCCGTGATACGATTGGGGCCGCAGCTGATGATCCGTGCCCGCCGGCTTCCACAATTACGGTCGCTACGATCGCCGCATCTTCCGCCGGCGCAAATCCAATGAACCACGCGTGGTCCTCGCCGTGCGAATTCTGGGCAGTACCGGTCTTTCCGGCTAGCGTCCAGTCTCTCAGTCGCGATCCGCGTGCCGTGCCGCCCGGCTCGTTGACCACCGCGACCATGGCATCGCGCAGCGCGGCTAGCGCCTCGTCGTCGAGCGGCAACCTACCCGCCGGCTCAGTAACCGGGCCGTCCCGGGCCACCCTAGGCGTGGGGAGCTTGCCGTCGGCTGCGAGCGCGGCGAAGAATTGTGTCATCTTCAAAGGGCTCTGCGCGTTCTCGCCCTGACCGATGGCCAGGTTCAGAACGACCGAGTTCGTCCATCCTCTGCGACCGTAGCGTCTCGTGTACCAAGCTGTGTCGGGTGGGAAGATACCACCGATCTCGGAAGGGAGATCGATGCCGGTTGGTTGGCCAAAACCGAACTCCGGCACATCAGCCAGCAATCGATTGAGACCGATCTTCAGGCCAAGCTGGTAGAAATACACATCGCAGCTGTGGCGGATCGCCCCCTTCAAGTCCAGCGAGCCGTGCCCCGCCGGTGTCCAGTCGCGGAAAACGCGGCCGTAGTACAGCAGTGCCCCGCGGCACTCGATCGGCATCTTAGTCTCGATCGTCGCATGGCCCGCCCGCATCGCCACTCCGGCGAGTACCAGCTTGAACGTCGAGCCCGGCGCGTACGCGGCCGATACAGCCCGATTGAACAGCGGGCGCCCGGGGTCGGTGTTCAGAGCCCTCCACTCGCCGGGCTCGAATCTCCCAACGAAGACGTTTGGGTCGTAGCTGGGAGAGCTGTACATGGCCAAGACGGCGCCGCTCTTCGGCTCCAGAGCTACCACGGCACCGGCCATTGTATCGGGGAAGAGTTCGGCGATGCGCTGCTGCAAGTCGAGGTCGATATTGAGCACGAGATCACGGCCTGGAACGGCCGGGAGCGTCTCACGGCCTCGGAATTCGCCGACAATCCGACCGAGCGCGTTGACCTCGACGTACCGGATACCTGGCGTTCCCGCCAAGGTCTGTTCATACACGCGCTCGACTCCGGTCTTGCCCACGATCCGGCCCGGTTCGTAGCCCTGGAACTCCGGTTGATCGAGCCACGCATCACTGATCTCGCCGACATATCCGAGGACGTGGGCGAGCAAGGGTCCCGTCGAGTAGAAGCGCTTTGGAGCCGCCTCGATGACGATACCGCCCGGTAGGTACGCTCGACGCTCTTCGATGGCCGAGACTTCCGCAAAGCTGGCATCGCTCTCGACGATGACCGGGCGATTCGGATGCTGCCGATAGGAGGCGACCAGCCCCTCCATCTTCTCATCCGAATGTCCGAGGATGGCCCTCAGTTCGCTGAGGACGACACGCAGAGAGTCGACCGACGCGGGCAGGACGGCGATCGAGTAGCCGG
>JASFMO010000384.1:0-3923 GCA_050117535.1 Gemmatimonadales bacterium
CGAGCCGCTGCTGCTCGGTATCACCAAGGCCAGCTTGACGACGCGCTCGTTCGTCAGCGCCGCGTCGTTCCAGGAGACGACGCGGGTCCTGACCGATGCAGCGGTTCGGGGCGCCGTCGATGATCTCGAGGGCCTGAAGGAGAATATCATCATTGGGCACCTGGTCCCGGCTGGGACGGGTATTCACCGCTACCACGACACCGAGTTCTTGGTGGAGGGGGCGCCCATCGAGCAAGAGATCAGCGAGTTGGCGGGCGCCAGCGCCGAGGCGGAGGAAACGACGGACATCAGCCTGGCGGACTTAGTCAAAGGCTCAACCCCGCCGGCAGCCAGCCTGGGCGACTAACCGCGCCGCCACGGTCGGCAGTCAAAGAAAGGGCCCCGGGGCCGGAAGGCGCCGGGGCCTTCGCGCTCGGCGGGCCCGTGGAGGACGTGGGGGTCGGATTCGGTGGGGAGATCTGTATTGGCGGATACAATTATCTGCGGTTGATGGCGTTGGGGCTCGGATCAGATGAGCGGCTCGCGGCCGTTGACATCCGCCGGTCCCGGGATAGCTTTGTGGCGCCCCAAAATAGCCGCGAAGTGGCAGTGGTGGTGCGGTGAAACGGGCTTGACGCGCGGGCGTGGCAGGCCTAGTTTTGTTGGTCTGCCGACGAAACCGGTCTGCTTACTTGATTAGAGCGTCGGGGGCGGGTACTCGTCTCCGACATTTCTTTCGCCGGATAGGTGCGTTCCTAGCGAACGATAACCGCCAGAGATAGGTATGCCGACGATCAATCAGTTGGTCCGAATGGGCCGTAAAGAAGTAGCGGCAAAGGACAAGGCCCCCGCGCTCGAGAAGAACCCTCAGAAGCGGGGGGTTTGTACGCGGGTCTACACGACGACGCCGAAGAAACCGAATTCGGCGCTGCGAAAGGTCGCGCGCGTTCGACTGACAAATGGATACGAGGTCACGGCGTACATTCCCGGTGAAGGTCATAACCTGCAGGAACACTCGATCGTCTTGATACGTGGCGGGCGAGTGAAGGACCTGCCTGGTGTCCGCTACCACATCATTCGCGGCAAGCTGGATGCCACGGGTGTGGCGGATCGCAAGCGAAGTCGGAGCAAGTACGGGTCGAAACGGCCCAGATAACGGGAGCTTGTCCAGCGCCGTTAAGCGGACTGAGTAGAGTAGCGTCTGAGGCCTATGTCTAGAAGACAGAGAGCGGTACCCAGAAAAGTGTCCGCCGATTCGCTGTACGGGAGCGAGTCGGTGGCGAAGTTCGTAAATGTCCTCATGCGTGACGGCAAGAAGTCTATTGCCGAGACGATCTTCTACGATGCGATGAAGATTGTCGAGGAGCGGATGGGGCAGCCGGCGATGAACGTGTATCGCCAGGCGTTCAGCAATACGAAGCCGGTACTCGAGGTCAAGAGCCGGCGCGTCGGTGGCGCAACATACCAGGTTCCCGTTGAAGTGCGGCCGCGGCGCCGCGAGGCCTTGGCGCGCCGCTGGTTGATCGGCGCCGCGCAGGATCGCGGCGAGCGGACGATGGCCGAGCGTTTGGCGGGCGAGTTCATGGCCGCGGCCAAGGGCGAAGGGTCTGCAGTGAGGAAGAAGCAGGAAACGCATCGTATGGCCGAGGCCAACAAGGCGTTCGCCCACTACCGCTGGTAGACCGGGCGGCTGTAATCGAGATAGTAGAAGAAGTGAACTAGCGATATGTCCAGGCAGGTGCCTTTAGACAGGCTACGGAATATCGGCATCATGGCGCACATTGATGCCGGTAAGACCACGACGACCGAGCGCATCCTCTATTACACGGGTAGGGTGCATCGCATGGGGGAGGTCCATCATGGCGACGCTGTGATGGACTGGATGGAGCAAGAAAAGGAACGCGGTATCACCATTACGTCGGCGGCCACCACGTGCTTCTGGAAACGGTACGGCGATGAGCACCGGATCAACATCATAGACACGCCGGGGCACGTCGATTTCACGGCGGAGGTTGAGCGTAGCCTGCGCGTGTTGGATGGGAGCATCGCGCTCTTCTGTTCAGTGGGTGGGGTCGAGCCGCAGTCCGAGACGGTTTGGCGACAGGCGGACCGCTACGGCGTACCGCGCATCGCCTTCGTGAACAAGATGGACCGCGTCGGCGCCAATTTCGACCACGTGGTCGAGATGATGCGCGAGCGGCTGGGCGCGAATGCTCACCCGCTGCAGTACCCGCTGGGGGAAGGCGAACTGTTCACGGGCGTGATCGACCTGGTACGCCAGGTGTCGGTCGTATACGATGAGGCCTCGCTGGGCGCACAGTGGACTGAGGAGCCGATCCCCGAGAGCCTGCGTGACAAGGCGGCCGAGCTGCGGCACAACCTGATCGAGGCGGCGGTCGAGCATCACGAGGGATTGCTGGAGAAGTATTTGGAGGACGAATCGCTGCTGACGCACGAGGAAGTGTGCGAAGCGATCCGGCACGCCACGGTCCACAATTACATCACTCCGGTGCTTTGCGGTGCGGCCTTCCGTAACAAAGGCGTCCAACAGCTGCTCGACTCGGTCGTTGACTACCTTCCATCGCCGCTCGATGTGCCGTCGATTCAGGGGCATCTCCCGTATCACGACGAGCAGACCGTCACGCGATCGACCAGCGACGATGAGGCTTTCTCGGCGCTGGCCTTCAAGATCGCGACGGACCCATTCGTCGGCAGGTTGACGTACTTGCGCGTCTACAGCGGCTCTGTGAAAGCGGGCTCGTACGTCCATAACGCATCGGCCGGCAAGCGCGAGCGCATAGGTCGGCTGCTTCAGATGCATGCGAACCGGCGTGAGGAACGAGACGAAGTGTACGCCGGCGACATCTGCGCGGCGATCGGGCTAAAGCAGACGAAGACGGGCGATACCCTCTGCGCTGAGGACGAGCCGATCATCCTCGAAGCGATGAAGTTCCTCGAGCCGGTCATTTCGGTTGCGATCGAGCCGAAGACGAAGGTGGATGAGGAGAAGCTGGCGAAGGCTCTGGCGAAACTGGCCGAGGAAGATCCGACGTTTAAGGTGCACACCGATCCAGAGACCGGTCAGACGATCATCTCTGGAATGGGAGAACTGCATTTGGAGATCATCGTCGATCGCCTGCGTCGGGAATTCAAAGTGGATGCGAATGTTGGGCGTCCGCAAGTCTCTTACAGAGAGACGATCCGCTCGGCGGCACAGAAGGTGGAGGGTAAGTACATTCGCCAGACCGGTGGCCGCGGGCAGTACGGCCACGTGGTTATCGATATCGATCCGGCGACCGCCGGGAGCGGGCTGATCTTCGAGGACCAAATCGTGGGCGGCGCCATCCCCCGGGAGTACATCGGCTCGGTCGAGCAGGGTGTCCGTGAGGCGATGGACGCGGGCGTGCTCGCTGGCTATCCGATGGTGGATATAAAGGTCATGCTGAAGGACGGGTCGTATCACGAGGTCGACTCGTCGGAGATGGCGTTCAAGATCGCCGGTTCGATCGCACTGCGCGAAGCGGTTCGACGAGCTGCCCCGGTGCTGCTGGAGCCCGTGATGGATGTGGAGGTCGTGACCCCGGAGGAGTATCTGGGCAATGTCGTGGGTGATCTCTCGAGCCGCCGCGGCAAGGTCGGCGGTATCACTCAGCGCGGCGAGGCGCGCGTGGTGGGCGCGAGCGTTCCGCTCGCGGAAATGTTCGGCTATTCGACCGCTCTGCGCTCGATGAGCCAGGGGCGCGCGGTCTATACGATGCAGTTTTCGCATTACGACGATGTGCCTAAGCAGAAGGCCGACGAAATTCTGAATAAGGGCCGGACTGCAGTTGCGGTCGGGTCGTAGTGACAGTCGACACGGAGCGAGGGGAGAATGTCGAAGGCAAAGTTTGAGCGAACGAAGCCGCACGTGAACGTGGGGACGATTGGTCACGTGGACCATGGGA
>JASFMO010000385.1:0-3905 GCA_050117535.1 Gemmatimonadales bacterium
CTCCGTGAACCCCTGTCTATCGAGTGACGAGCGGATCGCCTGACAGATCTTGTGTCGCAGTCGCAGGTTGCGCTGCAGATCGGGCCTCCGCAGATCGAGGTAGCGGTGTCGGAGGCGCAGCTCCTCCGAAGCCAGTTCCTCATCCTCGCCATAGGCCACGGGGATGGGAGGGGTCTCCGACGGCGCCAGCATCGTGACGTCCGACGCCTTGACCTCGACCTCGCCCGTCGCCATGTCAGGATTCAACGCCTCTGGGGGACGCGCCGCCACAACGCCCTCGACGCCGATCACAACCTCGGAGCCTAGACGGCGAATCCGCTCCAACTGCTCCTCGCCCAAGGAATCGGGACCGCACGATACCTGCACGATGCCGAACCGGTCCCGCAGGTCAATGAAGATGAGGCCGCCCAGATCCCGGCGTCGGTGGATCCAGCCGGCCAGACGCACCCGTGCTCCGATATGTTCAGCACGTAGTTCGCCCGCCATGTGCGTACGATAGGATGTCCGGTAAAGCGAATCCGTCATTCGGCTAGCCGCTCTCTGTTATCGAGCTGTCATTGAGATCGTCACGGACTCGGTATCGAGGAGGGAGCAAGATCGATCTCGACGCGGCCAATCAGCCAATCCATTGAGTTCATCTTCGGCCCAACCCTTCATTAGGCCGCGCGCTCGGCTTCGCCGAGTATGCGGAGAAAGTGCTCGCCATCTGTCGCCGCCACCAGCCGGCCGCGCAACGACGCATCCTGCACGATGCGGCTGACACGACTCAGCGCCCGCACGTGAGCGCCCGCCGCGCTGTCCGGACCCAGCAGCAAGAAGAATAGGCGAACCGGTCGCCCATCCAGAGCCTCGAACTCAATTGGCTCCCGGCTCGAGCCCGCCGCCATAGCCAAGCCATCCAAGCGGTTGTGCTTGGCGTGCGGTAGCGCAACCCCGCCACCTATGCCGGTACTCAACACACTCTCCCGCTCCAGTACGGCCCGCACTACCTCATCCCTCGCGGCGGCCAGACCCAGCGAGTCGACCAGCACGTCAACCAACTCGGTCAGCACCTCGTGCTTGCTGGCCGCACGTAGCGGAACTTGCACGCGCTCCAGCACGAGCAGATCGCTCGCCCGCAGCGAGAGGATCTTGCCGGATTCGCCGTCCGACTCGCCCGGAATGCTCGCTCGCATCATTGACGATCCTCGTCGACACGTCGCAACCTCAAACCTCAAAGATATCTGGCCGCCAGAAAGCCATCAACTGAGCTATCCGGGCCACAGTCTGCGAAGCGCGCGCCGTATCCGCGAGCCCCAGCGGCTCATTCGGTCGCTCTGCGGCCCGACTTCCCCCTCTCCCGGTTCTATCCAATCCTTCCCAAGGATCACCGTCACGTCGAGGTACAGGTTGCGGTCCGGCCGATGCTCGACCCGTTGCAGACCCAATGCGTCGGCCGCTCGACGTGCCGGCTCGACGCTGTCGAGCCGGGCAATCGCCACCGACGTATCGCGGCCGAAATCGTCGGCGTTGCCATAGTAGACCACATCAAAGCCCAGCTCGCGCAAGCGCTCCGTCGCGCGACTGGCCAGACGGTCGACGCCGGCGCCATTGAGCACTTCGACACGGATACGATGACCGTCGACGATACCGGGGGTCGACTCGGGCGCGGCGGGGGTCTCCCGACGCAACTCAAGCCACAACGACGCGGCGAAGGCGCCCAGAGCAGCGAACACGACGGCCAACCCAATCGCCCGCAGCCAATTCCTCATGTGTCGGCGGTCAACTCGTTCCAGAAGTCCACGGTCTCTTGGCGCAACGACTTGTCGCGCTCCAGGCGCTGGACGATCCGGCGCGCGCATGCGACTCTCAATACGGCGCGTTCACCCTCCGGCAGCCGAGCTCTCAAGACTGCGTTTTCCACCGGTGCGTATCGTCGTTTGGGCTCCAGGTAGTCGGCGAGGAAGAGGAACCGACCCAGGCGCCGAAAGCCACCGCAGCCGAGGCTGTGGAAAGTGATCGCCTCGAGAAGCTCTTCATCCTCAACTCCGTCGCGACGTAGTAACGCCGCTGCCGCCGGCCCATGCCTCACTGCACTCGGATAGTCGCCCGCTTCGCCGATCAGTTGTTCGGGGGGAGCATCGCGGAGCGCGTCGTGCAACCAACCGGCCGCCGCCCAGCGCGCACGATCGACCTCATCCAGAGCTAGGGTCTCGGCCCAGCGTTGCAGCAACTGGCTCACCGATTCCAGATGCGGCAAGCGGCGCTGGCTGACCCGCGACCAGTCGGGCAAGCGGCCGCCGGCGGCGGCGGCGATCATCGGATGCAACTCACGAGTGGCCATCAGGGTCACGTTCGAGCACTCACGGCCGGTTGTGCTCCGCAGACCTCCACGGCGCAGAAGGGGGGAGGGGCAGGCTTCAGGGCGCCGTAACCCGGAGGCTACGCTTCAAGGCTCGGTTGTTCTCGTCAACGAAAACCACACGCGGCTCGTGCCCTTCAACCTCGGACTCGTCGTAGTGGGCGTAGCTGATCAGGATGACGCGATCACCAACCGCGCCCAGGCGGGCCGCCGCACCGTTCAGATGCACAGCCCCGCCGCCCGCCTCGCCGGGCAGCAGGTACGTCTCCAGCCGCGCGCCGTTGTTGAGGTTGACCACCTGTATACGCTCGTACGGCACGAGGTCCGCCGCTTCCATGAGATCGGTATCTAATGTCAGGGAGCCCTCGTAGTAGAGGTTCGCCTCCGTCACCGTCGCCCCATGTATCTTCGACTTGCAGAGTTCGCGTCGCATTTCCGTTCTCTAATCACAGCAGATCCAACAACCGAACGGTCTAAGTTATAGGCCACCGCCCCGTTTTTGAAGGAGTCGCTCCAGGCCCGGATCCGGTCGCTCCAACCAGACGTTATCGATCAGCCGGGTCTTACCCACCCGGCAGGCCAGCGCGACCACGGTGTCCTCGCCGGCCTCCTCGACAGGCTCGAGCTGATCGGCCGAAACGATCGCCACATACTCCACATCCACGCCACCCGCCCGTGCCAGCGTGGTCCGGACCTCCGACTCTAGGCGCGACACCTTCCGCTCTCCCGACCGGTAGGCCACCACGGCTTCTGCCAGCGATCGCGACAGGCCCAAGGCTCGCGCCCTTTCGCCGGCCGTCAGATAGACGTTTCGCGAGCTCATCGCGATCCCGTCCAGCTCGCGGACGGTCGGCGCCATGAGGACGCGCACCGGCAGGTTGAGATCGTGGACCATCCGCTTTATGAGTGCAGCTTGTTGAAAGTCCTTCTGGCCAAACACGCTCACATCGGGCTGCACGATCCCGAACAGCTTGCAGACAACCGTGAGGACGCCCTCGAAATGGCCCGGTCGGCTCGCTCCGCACAGCCGATCCGCCAGTCGTCGGGGCGTTACGACCACGGCGGGCTGATTCGGGTACAGCTCATGGTCCTCGGGCGCGAAGACCAGATCGACTCCCCGCCCCTCGGCCGCCGCCAGGTCACGATCCAGATCACGCGGGTAGCGAGCGAAATCTTCGCGAGGCCCAAACTGCAGCGGGTTCACGTAGATCGACATGACCGTGTAGTCCGCCGTTTCGCGGCACCGATCGACCAAGCTCAGATGGCCCTCGTGCAGGTAGCCCATCGTGGGCACCAACCCGATCGTACGGCCGCTCGCTCGCACACGGTGCACATCATCCCGCACCTCGGTTATCGATCGAACCGTTCGCATACCTCGCTCGATCCGTGCGTCGCGATCAGTCGCGACGGTACTCACACTCGAGGATCGTGCCCGAATCGGGGACCCGACACAGCGGGCCGGTCCTCCGGCGCCTCGGCAGGGTCGTCACAATCTTCGAATAATGGGTTGAGGCTTCACTCGTAGGAGTGCTCGGGACCCGGGTACGATCCGTCCTTGACTTCC
>JASFMO010000386.1:0-3905 GCA_050117535.1 Gemmatimonadales bacterium
GCGGACGGGCCCGGTCGACCCACCCACGGACGGGCTGCAGTTCGAGCTGATGGCCTCGTACACCGGTCCGCCGCTCTCGGGCGCGATCTTCACCACCACCGAGGACGGCTCGATCGTCAACGAGAACGTCCGCTATCAGTACAAGGAGGACGTCTACCTGGACGGGGGTCCGGGGCCAAACGCGCCGGTTTCCGCCGCCGCCCTACCGCAGGGTGACTACTTCTTCCAGGTCACCGACCCGAGCGGGAAGGACCTGCTGTCCACCGACCACATTTCGTGCCGTATGATCCACATCAATGAGTACGGGGTCATCGATCATGCCTATGCCGGCACGAATTACGTCAAGGACAAGGGCAGTTATGTCGAGGTACCGTGTCAGCACAAGACGGGTATCGATGTCGATTATGGGAGCCTCGGCGCCATCACGGTCCAGCTGTTCCCGTACGACGACACGCCGAATCGTGGTGGGGTCTACAAAGCCTGGGTGACCCCGGTTGACGCCTATGCCGGCCCTGACATTGACTGTCTAGTCGCCAAAGGTGGGTGCAACGTCAACGGCGAGGACTACGCGCCCGGCAACTTCCACGGCTTCATCCCCGCCTTCTCGAAGACCGACAACTACAAGGTCAAAGGAAAGTTCGAGCCGCCCGAGATCACCGTCCGCAAGTTCTACGACGGGAACGTCAACGGCGTTCAAGACATCGACGAACCCGACATCACCGGCTGGCTGGTCATGGTCACGGATCCATCCGGCGTGATGAACACCATCTACACGCCGATGACCATCGTCGCCGCGGACGCCGGCGCTTACACCTTCGTCGAGGGCATGGCCAAGGGCTTCATTCAGACGGTCAGCATCCTGGACGGCGTCACCGTCTCACTCTTCCCGTACGCCGACCCCACGGTGATCGTCAACGTGGAAGCGAAGCACTCCGGCGAGACTCACGAAGTCGTGTACGGCAACGTCTGCACGGGTACCGCCGACTTCGACACTAAAGGTTACTGGCACAACAAAAACGGCCTGGGAGAGCTGACTCAGGCAGACATTGACTACGTAAACGGACTGGCGCCGTACAGCTCGCCGTCGACCTACTTCGATCGCGGCGACGAACCCTTCGACGGCTTCTTCGGCGACGGCACGCCCGTCGAGGCCGCCTACAACAACGACAAGATCACCGACGGTATCTCCGCGGGCGAGGGCACGGCCAAGGCCGAGGTCTCGCTGTTCCTCACCGACTCGAATGCCGGTGGCGACGCGCGCGAACAACTCGCCCAGCAGCTGTTGGCGTTCATCTTCAACACCATCCACCGGCTGGACGGTGCCGACGTAGCGATCCAGAAGATGGACGGAACGTTCGTCAGCGCGCAGAGCCTGATTGATGCGGCGATCGCCGCCTGGACTTCCGGGACCGCTGCCGAGCAGACCGCGATCAAGGACCTGCTCGACTGGTTCAACAACAACGACAGCGTGACGTTCATCAGCCCGACCGTCGATGCCTGTCTGCCGCTGGTGTTCAGCTCCTACTAGCTCGTACCGCTAGGGGCACCGAATCCCGCGAGCTTCTTCGTCGCGGCTACGACAGAAGGGGCGCTCGAGAGGCGCCCCTTCTTCTGTGTTCGCGGGCCACCCCGCCGTGCTCCCAGCCGGCCCCCGGAAGCGGGCGTCGAAGGCGGATTGGTACTCTTGTCATTTCGACGTCATCGGCTGGGGCGGGCACTCTACACTGTGGACGGGCCGCCATATGTTTCCGGCCAACGGGGCAGCGAGGGCGCGGCGTAAGTGATCGTAAGCAATACACTTATGATTGCGGCCGCTGCCCGATCGCCAGCGCACATACTTTGCCTGCTTGAACAGTAGTTTAGATAGCAGTTGGGGTTTTTCTGAGCGGTTTGTTGTGCGGATTTGGGGCGCGCGATCCTGCCATTCGTCACGCCCACGCCGGCGGTGGATCCTCCCGCCACCACCGCCCGCTGCCGATCCAAGCCACAAGGAAACGCGTGCTCCGCGAAGGCGCAGCGAGATCGGCCTTCCTCTTGGGCACGCGTGGGACTAGCCGGACACGAGAGCGTTGAGTCCGGTTGGGCATCGCGCGAGTCGCGAAGCCTGGAGGCTCGGAGTCATCGGCATGGACATGGATTTGAAGAGCGAAGCGCAAGATGACATTAGGAGTATTCCCTGTTCACAACACTGACCACCCCCCAACAAGGAGGAGACCATGAGTTGGCGTAACTTTCGAGCGGCGCCACTCGCCTTGCTCTTTGCGGCTTTCGTATGGGGCTGCGGGAGCGACCAGCCGGACCCCGCCGGGCCGGCGACGAGCGATGTGGCGCCGGTATTCGCCATCGGCGGCGTCGGCGGCGCGGCCTTCACGACGTTCAACCCAGCGGTGGACGGCGACAGCAAGGATGTCTGCAAGAACAGCATCATTAATTGCAACATCTACGGCGCCAAGGAGTACGTCTGGCTGAACGGCGGTCCCAGCGCCAATCACCTGAAGCCCGACGGCTACTATTTCTTCGCCGTGCTCGAGCCGGGCGGCCAGCCGAACCCGAACGACCAGGGCGGCGTGCTCGACAAGAACCTGTCCGACGATTTCGATCTTTACACGAATCGGATCTTCAGGACCGAGGGCGGCGAGGTTATCGAGTACAACGGCGATCACTGGCTCGACAGCGGCAATCCTACGAACGGGAACGGTAAGAATGCCACCCGCGACCCGGACGGTGAGCCGCCATTCATCCGGCTGTTCCCGTACTCGGACACGCGGAACCCGGGCGGCGTCTACATCATGGCGATCTGCTATCTGGGTGATGATTTCGGCGATCTTCAGTACCCAGTGGCGCCGCGGGACTGTAAGTACGACGCCTTCAAGGTCAAGGAAGGCAAGGTCACCTACGAGTTCATGCTGGAAGGCATCAAGTTCGAGGATCTAGATGCCGACGGAGTGGGCTTCGAGACTGGTGATCCCTTACTGCCGGGTTGGACGATCACGATCAAGGGCACAGGCTTCGCCGGTGAGCCTATCGACGAGACGGTCACAACGGGCAGCGGCGGCGCCTGGATGTACTCATCGCCGCAGTATACGTTCGGCCCGAAGGACGATGTTTTCGACGCGGAGTTGACGGTCTGCGAGGTTGTGCAGCCCGGTTGGTACCAGTCGTTCCCGTCCAGCGTCTGCTATGATGTGACAATACCCCCTGCCGCGGCCGCCTTCGTCGGTAACCTGGACTTCGGGAATTTCCGTCCGGTCGACATCACGGCCAAGAAGTTCTACGACCGCGATCAGGATGGGATGAAGGACCCGGGTGAGAGCTGGATTGCGGACTTCCAGTTCTGCCTGTATGTCGGCGACGAGACCAGCACGACCAAGGTCGCGGCTGGCGATTTCGTCAAAGATCCGGATCCCGCCTGCCAGAATACGGATGCTAATGGTACGGTGGTTTGGGACAACCTGCTGCCCGGCCAGTACACGGTCAAAGAGGAAGACGCCGACTACTGGATCCCGACGACGGTAGAGTTCGCCGTCTTCATGCTCTATTCGGGAGAGTCGGGCCTGGCCAAGTTCGGCAACGTCGCCATCTGCGACGGCCTGACGCCCGGCTACTGGAGCAACTGGCGAAATCACTACAGCGAGGCGCAGTTCCTCGTACTCTTGGAAGGAACCATCGCCAGTAGCATCGCGGAGGCTGACGACTTCCTAGCCAGCGTCGGCTGCGATGGCGACGACGCGTTGCTGTGCATGAAGCGCTTCCTGCTGGCCAACCAGCTTACGTTGAATCTGACCATGATGCTGGATCTCCCCAATCCGGACGGCGCCGAACTCTACCGCGCCTGCCAGTTGGATCAGCACCCGGATGTGGCGGAGAATCTCGGCTACTGGCTCGATCAGGCGCTTGCCCTTCTC
>JASFMO010000387.1:0-3894 GCA_050117535.1 Gemmatimonadales bacterium
GGCGAGTTCGACACTTTCCAACACGACTGGCGGGTCGAGGCCATCGGCAGCATTGAGTACAAACTGGCGCTCGTGGCCGCCGGCGAAGCGGCGGTCACCTTCTCGCGCGGGCCCAAGCACGAGTGGGATGTCTGCGCCGGCGCGATCATCGTCACCGAGGCCGGCGGCCTGGCCAGCGAACTGTTCGGCGAGCGGCTCCGCTTCAACCAGTCGTTCCCCAAGGTCAAGGGCATCCTGGCCGGCGCGCCGCGCGCCTACGAGATGGCGCGCACACAAATTGCGTCGATCGGCGCGTCGGACCGCATGGACGAACTGAACGACCACTGATGTCGGCAGCACAGCCGAGCCGCCGCATCGTCGAGCTTCGCGATCGGACAATCGCACAGGCAGCGAGGATAGCTTGATCGACCATCTGATACCGCCGTACGGCGGCAGGCTGAACGACCTCCGGGTGCCGGAAGAGCGCGCCGGGGAGTTGGCGGAAGCGTCGCGCGACTGGCCGTCCTGGGACCTGACCCCACGCCAGCTGTGCGACATCGAGCTGCTACTGAACGGTGGCCTCTCGCCGTTGCGCGGCTTCATGGGGCGCGGCGATTACGAGTCGGTCTGCACTTCGATGCGGCTGAGCGACGGCACGCTGTGGCCGATCCCCATCACGCTGGACGTCCCGGAAACGGTGGCGGAGACGCTGGAGCCCGGCGTGATGCTGGCCCTGCGTGACCCCGAGGGCGTCATGCTCGCCGCCCTACAGGTCGAGGCCACCTACAAGCCGGACCGCCGGGCCGAGGCCGAGGCGGTGTTCGGAACCGCCGACGAGCGGCACCCCGGCGTCGCTCGCCTGCTTCGCCAGACCCACGAATTCTACGTGGGCGGCAGATTGGAAGGCGTCCAACTGCCGGTCCACTTCGACTTCCGCACGCTGCGCCGCTCGCCGGCCCAGATACGGGCCGAGTTCGCCCGGCTGGGCTGGCGGCGCGTCGTCGCCTTCCACACCCGCAACCCCATGCATCGGGCGCAGCACGAGTTGACGCTGCGCGCGGCGAAACAGGTGGAGGCCAGCCTGCTGATTCACCCCGTGGTCGGGCTTTCCAATCCCGGCGACATCGAGCACTACACGCGGGTGCGTTGCTACGAGGCGCTAATGCCGCGCTATCCGCATCACACGGCCAGGCTCTCGCTGCTCAACCTGGCCCCGCGCTGGGCCGGCCCGCGCGAGGCCATCCTCCACGCCATCGTGCGCCGGAACCACGGCTGCACACATCTGATCGTGGGGCGCGACCACGCCGGGCCCGGATCCAGTTCGAGCGATGCGTCGTTCTACGGACCGCACGATGCCCAGGAGTTGATGCGAGGACACGAGCAAGAGTTGGGCATTCAGATGGTCCCGTTCAAGGAGTTGGTCTATGTCGAAGATCGGGCGATGCACATGCCGGTCGACGACGTTCCGGAGGGAACTCGCGTTCTCCGCCTCTCGGCCGACGAGCTAGGCCGGCGGCTAGCTGACGGACGCAAGGTGCCGGAGTGGTTCAGCTTCCCCGAAGTCGTCACGGAGTTGCGCCGTGCGCACCCCCCTCGGCACCGCCAGGGCTTCACGGTCTTCTTCACCGGGCTGTCCGGCGCCGGCAAGTCGACCATCGCCAACGCGCTGCTGGTCAAGTTCCTCGAGATGGGCGATCGCCCCGTCACGCTGCTGGACGGCGACATCGTGCGAAAAAACCTGTCATCGGAGCTGGGCTTCTCGAGAGCGCACCGCGACATCAACATCCGGCGCATCGGGTTCGTCGCCTCGGAGATCACCAAGAACGGCGGTATCGCCATCTGCGCGCCCATCGCGCCTTACGACAGCGTCCGGCAAGAGAACCGCGCGGTGATCGAGCCGCTGGGCGGCTACATTCTCGTCCACGTCGCCACCCCGCTGAACGTCTGCGAGCAGCGCGACCGGAAGGGGCTTTATGCGAAGGCGCGTGCCGGCATTGTCAAAGAGTTCACCGGCATCTCGGACCCTTACGAGGTGCCGGACGATGCCGACGTCGTGATCGACACCAGCGATATGACCCCGGAGGAGGCGGCTCAGAAGGTCATCCTGCACCTGGAGAAGGAAGGGTACATCGGGCCCAGCGCGAACGCGTCGTGAGGCTCGATCCTTCGCGGTCAGGCGATGTTCGTCTGGCAGCGGGTCGTCTCGCTCCGGCCTCCCCCGCGCTCACGCCTGCGGCGTGACCGCGGGCTCGCAAAACCAGCTACGCTGCGACGACCCGCGGCCAGCCTCACTTCACGCCGTCAAGAACCGGGTCAGCGACCCCAGGGCGGTGCACCTCCGAAGCAAACGATCGCACAGGAGGAGGAACGCTCAGCCGAGGATCTCGTCGGCCCGCAGCGTGACTCCGGGTAGCGCGGCGACCTCGAGCTCCGCGTCGCGGGCCACGATCTGGACCCGCGAATAGCCATCGGGGCCGGGCTCGCGGTGGACGTCGATCCGGTCGCCCGCGAGATCCACCAGCCAGGCCTCGGGAATTCCGGCAGCGGCATAGCGCGGTAGCTTCTCATCGCGGTCATAGCGGAGCGACGTGTCGGCCACCTCGATCACCAGCAGGAGGTCCTCGGGCCGCGGGTGCGCCGTGTAGAAGTCTGCTCGCGGACGGAGAAGCGTGACGTCGGGCTGCGGCAGCGACCAACGGTCCAGGTACACCGGGTCCTGCACATCGACGATGGCGCGGCCCCTCGCACGCTCGGCCAGCAGGTTGGTCAGTCGGCGCACGCAGGCCGCGTGTCGCTCGCCGATGGGCGTCATCTCGACGATCCGGCCGTCGACCAGCTCGACCCGGTCGTCCTCCCGCAGGATGCCAGCTTCGACCATCCGCTGGTATTCCTCGACGGTGAACCGCCGTGTCGGCACCTGAACGTGCATGACGCACCTCCTGACCGAATATCGAGCCGCGGCCGTAGGCCGGCAAGCCGGCCGGGCCACGGGGGGCGACGGGGCCTCGCCGTGATCCGCGCGCGAATCACCCGAGTGCGCGTTCGCTCGAGCCCACCTCGCATGGCGGCGAGGATGGAGGTCGATCCTCAACAAAGGATCAACGGCTGCGGCGGCGCGCTGCTTCAGCCTTGACATGCCCGGACCAAGAAAGTAGCGTGATGGACTAGGTTAGAGAGGCTGTTACAAACCCCTGCTGACAGCGTTGACCGCCGATCCCCCGTATGAAGTCAGTCGCGGCTATCTTTAAGTAAACAAGAGCAGATCACGATATTCGTGGATGGTTGTAAACCGAAGCCTTTAACGTTTCGGGAGCGTAGTCATCTAAGCAGTACGTTGTCAGAATAGTCGTCAGAAAACCGTTCACTCAGACGTTCTAAGCGCGTGAGAGTCTCCATCTCAGGGAGTGCGCCATGAGCCCCAGCTCTATCGCGCCCGCGCGGGCACCGCGGAAGCTCGCTGTCGCTCCGAAGACTGGCCGACCCTCGGAGGATGGCCCTGCGGCGATCCAACCCGTGCGCCGACACCGGCTGTACGAGCCAGCCAAACGGACTCTGGACATCGCGCTCGCCGCCGCCGGTCTGATCGTCTCGATCCCTCTCTTCGCGCTCATCTCCTTGGCCATCAGGCTCGAATCGCGTGGCCCCATCGTCTTCGTCCATGAGCGGTTGGGCAAAGGCGGGCGGCCGTTTCGCTGCCTCAAGTTCCGCTCGATGCGCGCCGATGCGGACGAGCGACTGCGCAGCGATTCGCAGCTGAGGCACAAGTATCTGGAGAATGATTTCAAGATCCCACTGGACCAGGATCCGCGAGTCACGCGCGTCGGGCGGTTTCTGCGTAAGAGCAGCCTGGACGAGCTGCCGCAACTCCTCAATGTGCTGGCCGGTTCCATGTCGCTGGTCGGTCCGCGCCCGATT
>JASFMO010000388.1:0-3891 GCA_050117535.1 Gemmatimonadales bacterium
CGACCTCGGCCTTGCCGGTGAGCGTCGCCGCGGTGGGACTTGGCGTCTACCTGGTTCTCTTCCAGCTACGGTATCAGGAGTTGAGTCCCCTACGCAGAGGACTGCTCTTGCCCCTATTCGGCCAACGCCTGGTGAAGCGACGCGCTTTCCACGCGCTGATCGATGCGACGCTGACCGCCGTCGCCTTCGCGGCCGCCTACCTCCTGTTGTCCGGCGGGACGACCGACGTGGCCGGTGTAGGGAGCTCGGAGATGCGGGCCATGCTGCCGGTGGCGGTGGCCGTCGAGTTGGCGGTCTTCTACCTGTCCGGGCTGTATCGGGGCACGTACCGCCATGCGGGAATTGGCGAGGCGCTGCGCGTCGTGCGGAGCGTGTCATTGGCCGCGGTCGCCGCAACAGCCGGCCTCGTCCTGGCTTTCGGGCTGGGCTGGGGCGAGCTGGGCCTCTATGTGATCAACGGCCTACTGTTGCTTGTCTTGGTGCTGAGTAGCCGCTTCTCCTACTCCGTGCTGGACTACATGCACGCGCATGGCCGAGACGCCGGCCAACCGACACTGTTGTACGGGACGGGGCGAGTTGCCGATCTGGCCCTGCGCGAGATCGTGGCGAACCCAGCGCTGGATTGGCGGCCCATTGGCTTCATCGATGACCAGGAGGGTCGGCGGGGGCGGTACCGGGGCGGTTATCCGATCTTGGGCAGCCTGAGTGACCTGCCGGCGTTGCTCGACGGTCGCGGCATCCGTCATATCGTCGTCGCGACGCGCATGCTGACGCGCGACCGCGAAGAGCGGCTGATGGAGTTGGCTGAACGTCACGGGATTCGCGTCACGCGCGTCGCCATCGGTTGGGAGTCGCTGTCCTCGGAACGGGACGACGACCGGCTGGCACCGGACGTCACGCTCTCGGATAGTCCCGGTGTCGAGGTTTTGCCGACGTGGTTCGTTAAGGTCGCGCCCGACTTCTCGGGCGACACGTCGGCGGTTGACAAGAGCGACTTGGGAATTGAACAATAGAAGAGTCCCGCAGCCGATTGTGTGATCGGGTTGCGGGGGCGCCTTACGGAGGTTGAGATTCGGTGGCTGCAGATAAGCTTCATCCTCGGGAGCAACCGCGAGACGGCGAGTCCGTCGAGCCTCGCGTACGTGCGCCTTGGGTCCGCCCGGAGGTGACCGAGTTGCCGCCACTGACCGAGCTGACGCTCCAGACGGGAGACCCGATCGGGGGCGGCGGTGACACGGGCGGCGGCGGCAGCTCTGTATTCTAGTGGTCTCTTCTGCAAACCCAACGCGGGGTCCCATGCTGCTGGGCGTCGCGCTCACTGAACATTGCAATCTCCGCTGTCCTCACTGCATTCGCGATGATGTCACTCATGTTCGCACTTTAGAGCCGGGCGTATTCGAGTCGATCCTCGACCAGGCGCGGGCGTTGTTTGGACCGGTCGTGGCGAGCCTGACCGGAGGCGAACCGCTCTTGCACCCAGAATTCGAGCGCATCGTCGCGATATGTGCGGAACGAGAGGTGCTCTATCGCTTCGTGACCAACGCCTGGCACCTGAAGCGGGCGATCCCGGTTCTGGATCGGTATCCGCCGCAATCGGTGCGACTCAGTCTATCGGGCGCCGACGAGGCCGTCCACGACGCGGAGCGCGGAGCGGGTAGCTTCCGGCGCGTACTGCTTGCGGTGGCGCTGCTGACCAGCCGGCGCGTTCCGACCTACCTGTCCATCGTCATCGACCGCCGTGACCGGCATCAAATCCGCGAGGCGGCGGACCTGGCCGAGTCGTTGGGCTGCAACGGAATCAGCTTCATTTTGCCGCAGCCGGTGCCGGGCAGCGCCGCGCGGGATAGCGATCTGCCGCCGGACGGTTGGTTGCCGGTTCGGAGAATGGTCGAGGCGCTGGCGGCAGAGCCGGGTCGGCGCTCGAAGATCGCCATGGATTACGGGGCCCCGTTCGAGGGACTCGAGCAGCCGTGCGACACCTTCGGACTGAAGCGTGTCTATATCGATACGCGCGGTCGGATGTGCACTTGCTGCCAGTTGTCGTGCTACGGTTTCAACGAGACCGAGGTGGTGGCTGACCTGAATGAGACCGCGTTGGCGGACGCGTACGGGTCTTACTTCGAGCGGCTGGATGCGCTGCGAGCGGCGCAGCGGCCGGATCCGGAGACGCCGGCTGTGACGGACGCGTTTCCGTGCCTGCGCTGTGCACGTTCTAGCGGCAAGTTGCAATGGCTGCGCGATTACCCCGGCAGCCCTTGGCATGAAGCGGCAGCCGGCGCCGTTGCCACCCGAGCGGTGCGTTGAGGCGGGGAGAGGTGGAGAACGCGACGAGCTATGTGATTCCCGAGGAAGTGCTTACGGCGCACCTCCAGGACGAGGCGGTGCTGCTCCACCTCGGATCGAAGCGCTACTTTCGCTTGAATAGCACCGGGGCATGGATCTGGCGAGGGTTGGAGAGGGGATACTCGACAAACGAGCTTGTCGCGCACCTGTGTGAGCGATTCGAGGTCGGGACGGAGGAGGCGGCGGACGCGGTCGAGGAGCAACTGTCGAGGCTTCGGGAGCTCGGATTGGTCGTCCCGAAGGACGGTTCCCCCGCCGAGGATCGGTTGCCTCGTTGGTAGGGCTGGCGCTAACGTAGTTGCGGCGCCGTTGGTTGTGGTTTCGGAGGTGATGGGTATGCACGGGAAGACGCGGGTGACGAGGGGTCGGATATTCCTGCCACTATTGCTGCTCGCCGTTACCACCTGCACTGAACGCCGCGAAGTCACGTCGCCGGAGGAAGTGCTCGGCGACGAGGCCATGCTACGTGACGCGCTGGTCGTGGAGATCACCTGCCACGCCGACGTGAAGGCGCTGGAGTTGTCCTGCGGGCCCGTGAACCGGGTCGGGACGTTGATCGGCCCGCAGTTCCTCATCGTCGGTGGTCAGGGCACCTACGTCACGCTCTCCAATCCCGATCCCAGCTACAACCCGGGAACGGACATCTTTTCGGCGGATGTGACCGTCCAGAATCTGATCCCGCAAGCGCTGGGCACGCCGGATGGCACCGAGGTAACGGGGGTGCGCGTCTTCTTCCACACGCAGCCGTACGCCACCGTGGGCGAGGGCGCGGTGGAGGTCAACAACGAAGACGGGAACGGGACGTTCACGGCCGCGAACCAGCCATACTTCGAGTACATGGAGGTGCTCGATACCAACGGATCGTCGGCGCCTAAGACATGGGAGTGGCTCGTCCCCGGCAGCGTCAGCAGTTTCGCCTTCCAAGTCTACGTGCAGGCGGACGTCCAGTTTCCAAACGGTTGGGTCGAGGTCGGCAACGCGCCGAACGCCGTCGGGATCGGCGGGAGCGTGACATTGACGCACACGATCAAGGACGTCGTCGGCCGCACGGTTTCCGGCACGGTGACGTGGTCGAGCCCGGATGAGACCGTAGCCACGGTCGGCGCCTCGACCGGCACGGTGACGGGCGTCGGCGGCGGGGTCGTGGACGTCGTCGCCTCGAGCGACGCCTCCTCTGCGAGTGGGGCCGGCCGCGTCACGGTCATCGATGTCTCCGGCTACGACATCGAGCTCCGCTACCAGACCGACGCCACCGAGGCGCAGCGGGCGGCATTCCAGAACGCGGTGTCGCGTTGGGAGTCGCTGATCATTGGCAATCTGGGGGCCTATTTGATCAACCAAGACCCCGTGAGCTGTGCGCCGGCGATCAACGAGGTCATCGACGACCTGCTGATCTTCGTGACGCTCGAGCCCATCGACGGGGTCGGTGGCATCCTGGGCTCGGCGGGCCCCTGCTACATCCGGCCGGGAGCCGATCCGACGCCCGTCCTCTCGTTGACGGGTCGCATGCGCTTCGATACGGCCGACCTGGCCAATCTCGAAGCGAAC
>JASFMO010000389.1:0-3890 GCA_050117535.1 Gemmatimonadales bacterium
TTGATTAGGCGTCTTCCGTCCTCGCTTTCGGGGACGAACTGTTCCTTTGGCGCCTTCCACTCGAGCTTGACGGTCCGCTCGAACACCTTCTCGAACAAGCCGGCTTTTCGGTTCGCGTCCCAGAGCTCGACTTGGGGTGGGGCGTCGGCGGTGACGAGGATGCGCACGCTCTTCTTCTTGACCTGGCAGTCGAGCCGGGTCACGGCCTGAGTCTGGGTGCGGTCGAGGCCATCGGCGATGCGGAGTATGCCGCTCAACTGGCGTACGAGCTTACGGTCCGGCTTCGAGAGCCGCGCGAAGTTCTGGTGCTTCTTCTTCGGGTAGGCCCGGCGGTGATACCTGGCGATGTTGGCGATGAGCTCGACTTCGCGGGCCGAGTAGGCGGGCAGGTCGCCGTGCATGATCAGATGGTAGGCGTGCTTGTGGTGTTTCGCGTGGCCGACCAAGTAGCCGATATCGTGCAGGTACGCGGCGGCTTGGAGAATCTCGCGCCGGTCGCGAGGGAGGCCGTACGTCTCCTCGAGGCCATCGAAGAGCTGTGTCGCGAGCTTGGCGACGTGCTCGCAGTGCGCGACGTTCGAGTGGCACTTGTGGGCGAAACGGCGGACCCATTCCATCCGGTCAGTGACTTCGGCTCGCTCCGCGGCCTCGCCCTCCCCGCGTTCGGCGATGATCGACATCAGGAGGCCCTCACGGATGCCGCCCTCGTTCGCTCGGATCTCGTCGCAGCCCAGCCACCGAGCGAGGCGCGAGATCACGGTCACCCCGGCCACGATGATGTCCGCGCGGTCGGCGTTGACCCCGGTCAACTGCCGCCGCTCGGCCAGCGGGGTAGTGCGCAGCCGCGTCAATAGGTTTGCGACATCCGCAAGCCCGATCGGGTAACCCTGAACGCTTCCCTCCAGACCTTCCTTTTCGCTCTTGATCATCGCGGCGAGGGTCGTGAACGTGCCCCCGCTGCCCAGCATGATTGGCGCCTTGAAGGGTGGTTTGCCGACGGCCTGCTCGATCTGTCGATCGATCTGCTTGGTGAGCGCCTTCCACTCGCTCTTGCTGATCGGGTCGGTCGTGACATGCTGCTCGGTCAGTCGCACCGCCCCAAGTGGCAGCGAGTAGATGCGCTCCACGACGCTGCCAGCGGCCAGCACCAGCTCCACACTGCCGCCCCCGATGTCGACCATGGCGACCGGTCGGCCATCGAGGTTGAACCGGCGGACCATGCTGAGGTAGGCGAATCGCGCTTCCTGGCGGCTCGAGATCACCTGGATGCGTAGCCCATGACGACGCTCGGCCCGGCGGCGAAACGTGCGACCGTTGGTCGCCTCGCGGACTGCTGCGGTGGCGATCGCCCTTACCTCTGAGACCTTGAGGCCGTCGGCGATCGCCTTCATCCGGCCCAGCGCGTCGAGAGACCGTTCCATCGGCTCGTCGCCCAGGCGGCCGGTCTCGTAGAGCCCATGCCCCAGCCGCGTCGCTTCACGCTCTTCATCGAGCACCCGGAAAGTGCCGTTCTCGACTTCGACCACGACCAGGCGAATCGTGTTCGTCCCAATGTCGATCGCAGCCAGGCGCGGTCTTTCGTTGCTATCCGTAGGCCGATTCACACCCCCCCCTTGAAGCCCCGGCTCGAGCCAACGACGCCGGTGGCACGCCACTCGGTTGGCTTCGTCTCCGGACCCAACAATCTAAGCATAGGTGACGGATGGCGCACAGCAGAAGCGCCGGGCGGAGCGGCCGAGCCGAGCGTCCGATGGCTAGAAGGGACCGATGATGGCCAGGCCGAGGGAGGCCAGCACAAACGGTGCGACCGCCGCGGCCAGTGCCGCCAGCGCCCATCCCACCAGCACATCGCCGGGATAGTGTACGCCCAGGTAGACCCGCGAGAGTCCCACGATCATGGCCAGCGTCATCACGGCGAGGGCGGCCGGCACAGGCAAGACTGCGGCAAGTGGCAGCGCCACCGACAAAGCGGCCGCGGCGTGTCCGGATGGGAAGCTGAACCGATCGGGTGCGGCGATGAGCGTCCCGATGCCGATTGGCAACTGCGGTCGCGGTCGCGCCACTGCACGCTTCAGTAGCTGCACCGCGATATGTGAGATGAGCAGCGCGAAAGCAGCCTCGAGACCAGCGGCTCGCAGGCCAGGCCCGCTCAGCAAGACGAGTCCCGTCGCCACACCGACCATGACGACGGCGTCGCCTAGGTGTGTCAGGCTTCTCATCCCGTGATCAAGGATGCGACGGCGTCGGGCGACCAGAGCGTTAAACGCCAGCCGGTCGAATTCCCCGATCCTCATCAACAGCGTGATCACTACAGGCCACCTCCAGGTTATGGCGTCACGAGCATGATAGGTGTGCTGTGCTACAAGTCAGGCGCGATCGAGTAACGATTCAGTGACGACTGGCCGTCCCCAGCCTTTGTGACCCAATCGTTACGTTGGCTTCACCTCTCCGTGAAACTGGCGAGCTACCTATACACAGGTTGGAAACTTCGATCACCGTTGGTGCGAGCCGAGACGGGATGGCTAAGCCGAGCACGCGAAGGATACTGGTCGTAGAAGACGAGCCCGACATTGCGGCGCTGGTGGCCTATCAGCTCGCCCACGCGGGCTTTGGTGTGCGCACGGCCTCGACGGGAGCGGAGGCCTTGCGGGCGCTGGAGATGGATCCTCCGGACCTGATGGTGCTGGACTTGCTACTTCCCGAGGTCAACGGTCTCGACATCCTCCAGGCGGTTCGCTCGAAGGAAGAGACGCAGCGACTGCCTGTCGTGGTTCTGACGGCACGCGGTGAAGAGCAGGATCGGATTCGCGGCCTCGAGCTGGGGGCCGATGACTACCTGGCGAAGCCGTTCAGTCCCCGCGAGCTGGTGCTGCGGGTCGAAGCGGTGTTGCGCCGGTCAGCCTCGGGCGCGAACGGCCGCACGGGCCGGAGTCAAAAACTGCGGGCGGGCCCGATCGTTGTCGACGTCGACGCGCAACGCGTGACGGTCGATGAACGCGAAGTGAGGCTCAGCCGCAAGGAATTCCGTCTGCTGACCTGCCTGATCCGACGACGCGGCCGCACACAGAGCCGCAAGGCGCTGTTGGAGGCCGTCTGGGATACCACAGCGGATATCGAGACGCGAACCGTCGACATGCACATTCGGCGCCTGCGGGCCAAGCTGGGCGAGGCTGCCGCTCTGGTCGAGACGGTGCGCGGATTCGGATACCGATTTCGCTCGGAGGAGTAGAAGGCCGGGCGAGCCAATCTTCCCCTCCCCCGGGGCAACCGCATTTCCAGATTCTCAAGACAACTGAG
This sequence comes from Gemmatimonadales bacterium, assembly GCA_050117535.1. Lineage (GTDB taxonomy): Bacteria > Gemmatimonadota > Gemmatimonadetes > Palauibacterales > KS3-K002 > JASFMO01. The sequence continues at coordinate 3,298 of JASFMO010000389.1, forward strand.
TCTACTTGAAGGTGACTTCCCACCTAACCCCGGGGTATGCCACCAAGCAAGGTCGCGCTCGGGCTGCGCCCCAAGGTTCGACACGGGGCGCGTGCACCCGGATCGTGGCCGGCTAGCGGCGGCTGGCGCGCGCCCTCAGGTTCTGGGTGCCTGAGGCTTTGCGGCGTAGATGAAGTCGTAGTAGTCGCGCATCTCGAGCTTGGCCGCTGCCTCCTCGTCGATGATGACTTTCGTGTCGCGATGCAGCTGCAGGGCACTGGCGGTGATCATGCTGGTGATCGGCCCCTCGATGGTCCGCGCGATGGCTTCGGCTTTCCCCTTGCCGCTGGCGAGTAGCACGATCTTGCGTGCCTCGAGGATCGTGCCGACACCCATGGTGATGGCATAGATCGGGACCTCGTCTCGGTCCTCGAAGAAGCGCGCGTTGTCATCGATCGTCTGCTTCGAGAGCGTCTTGAGCCGCGTGCTCGAGCTGAGCGAGCTGGTTGGCTCGTTGAAGGCGATGTGGCCGTCGGAGCCGATCCCCAGGATTTGCAGATCGATGCCGCCGCACTCGGCGATACGCTGTTCGTACCAGGCGCAGAACGAGGGGT
>JASFMO010000390.1:0-3884 GCA_050117535.1 Gemmatimonadales bacterium
TACGAGGCGGAAATCAACGGAAATCGGGCGACGAGCATCGTGCTGGCGCTGGTTCGGGACAGGATCCGGCTGAACGTCCGGTCACCACGCGGCGACGAGATGACGGAGTTCTTGCACCGCGACAGGACCGTGATCCTCGACATGATCGTCGGCACGCACATCGCTCACCAACACTTCTTTGTCTGGAAGCTACTGGGCGGAAACCGGTCGAGGGACGCGACCGTAATGACGCCTATAGAGACACAGCAGTACCCGGCACGAATCGAGGACCGCGGCATGGAGTCGGTCCGCCTGAACGATGCCGACAAGGAACTGCGCCACATCGCCATCATCACCGAGAACGGCCGAACCCATCACGTCTGGCTCGACGGCGACAGGGTCATGAGGGTCGAGGTACCCGAGGACGAGTTCCTCGCCGTTCGGTCGAGCAGCGCCAACTAGAGACCAAGCCAATCAAGGGGGATCACATGGACATCGAGGGCCGGACTGCAGAGAGCCCCAGCGACGCCGAGGCCGAGCCGGGCCTCCTGCCACGGGTCATTCTGGTATTCACGTCGCCGGCCAAACTGGGTGAGATGCTGCGCGCCCACGCGCCCTGGTTCTGGACGTTGAGCATCGTTGCCATCGTCGGCGCCGTCGTGTTTGCCTTGCTTCCGTCGGACCTCCTCCGCCAGGCGGTGGAGGAAAGGGCTCAGGCACAGCAAGGGCAAGGGCCCGACCTGGACACGCTGGTCACGATCACTCGCGTCAGCGGTTCGCTCTTCAGCCTGATCATGTCGTTCGTAGCCGCAGCGGTCAGCGCCGGCGTGCTCTACTTGGTGTTCAATGTCTCGTTCGGCCTCGACGCCCTTTACAAGCAGCACATGAGCGCCATGGCCCATATCTGGTGGATCAACACCCTGGGATTCCTGCTGCTGGTCCCGATCTGGATCTCGAAGGGCGACATGCAGATCGCTTTGGGACTGGGCCTGTTGCTCCCCGACGCGCCCACAACCTTCGTCGATCACTACCTCAACAGCATCACGATATTTGGGCTTTGGGCGTCCGTCGCCCTCGGACTCATCGAGTCCGGGATGTCGGGCGGCCGAATCGGGACCGGCAAAGCCATCGGTACGATCTTGGTCCTCTACCTGATCGCGGCCGCGATCAAGGCCGTCATGGCACTGATGGGCGGCTAGCGCGATCGGTGGAACTGCCCCTGGCAGAGCGAAAACTGACCGGCTGGGCCTAGAGCCCAGCTCGCCTTCATCGGGCAGCGGACGGGAGAGGAGACGATCCCGTGCCGCTGCCCTGTTTGCCAGTCGCGGTGGACGCCATTCGAGCGAAACTCTTGACCCGAGCGCCTCGTACGGCTAAGCACAAGCGCAGTCCCCGTAAGCAGCCGCGAGGGCGCGGTTTGGGAGCGCCGGGCCTGCCCCAAGGGCGGCCGGCGCCGACGGTGGCCGGGAGCCCCAAGCCGGCCGCGCGAGAAGCGATCGACCGGTAGGTACATCGCGGCACGCCACGGGTCGAACCGCTTTCGAGAGGCGCGAATATTCGGCGGGCCCGTGGGTATACGGGGCTGTACGCCGGTCAGCACTCGAAAGCCGATAGCTGTTATCTATTCGACGAGCCTCAACGAACCTAAACTCGGAGATGGACCATGACGTGGAGAGCGGTCTGTAGCGCGCTTCTTCTGTGTCTGTGTGGACTCGCGGGTACGGCCAGGGCGCAGGAGCGAGTGCCCCTCACGCTGGAACAGGCGATCGAGCTGGCGCGGCAAAACAACCCGACTTTCTTGCAAAGTGTCAACGCGCTGGGCCCGGCGGGCTGGGGCGTGAAGGCGGCGAACGCGAATCTGTTCTTGCCCGACGCCGACCTGCGCTTCTTCACCAGCTGGCAGGACGCCGGTGACCAGCGTTTCGGAGCCTTCACCTCGCTACAGCCATCTGTGTTGCTGTCACAGTACCAGTTCTCGCTGACCTACAGCCTGAACGGCACAACGTTGTTCCAACCGGGACAGGCCAAAGCCGAGCGCGAAGCGGCCACCAAGCGGGTGGATGACGCTAACCTGCAGCTGAGCAGTCAGGTCACCGCCGCCTATCTCGAGGTCCTCCGGCTGGCGGCCCGGGCGGAGCAGGCGGAGCGCGAGCTGCGGCGATCGGAAGAGCACCTGCGGCTGGCAGAGGCACGCGAGGAAGTCGGCGCCGGGACCCGTCTCGAGACGATGCAGGCCGATGTGGCGCGCGGCCGCGCCGAGGTCAACCTCGTACTCGCCCAGAATGCGGCGCGTGTGTCGAAGTTGCGCCTGGTCCAAGCACTCGGGGTCCAGATTCCGGCGGATCGAATCGACCTGGTCAGCGAGTTCGAGATCTTCCAGCCGACGATCGACATGCAGGGGCTGCTGAACGACGCTATGCAGCGGCACCCTCAACTCATCGCGGCCCGGGCGGACCGCAACGCGGCAAACTCCACGGTCAAGGTCGCGAAGGCGGCCTATTTCCCGACGCTGGCGCTCCAGGCCAGCTGGAGCGGCTTCACGCGAGAAGTGACGGATGAGAACCAGCTGGTCCAGCAGAACATCTCGAGCGCGCAAAGCCAGTCCGATGACCTGATACTCGTCTGCAACCAATTCGCCGACCTGTACGATGCCACGGGAACAACGCCGCCACCGCCCTACAACAACTGCAGCCAGTTCGAGCTGACGGACGACGATATCACCGACATCGAGCAGCAAACCCGAGCGATCAACGGCGTCTATCCGTTCTCGTTCAGCAACGAGCCCGTCACGCTCAGCGCGTTCTTCTCGCTCCCGTTGTTCAGGGGCTTCGACCGCCAGCTGCAGGTCGAGCAGGCGATAGCTCGCCGCAACGATCTCGACTACCAAGTCCGGGGCCTCGAGCTGCAGGTCCGCGCGAACGTCACCGAAGCCGCGCACAACCTCGAGACGGCTCACCGGACCGTGTTGCTGCAGGAGGAGAACACGCGAAGCGCACGTGAGGAGCTGCGGCTGGCGCAAGAACGGTATCAGCTGGGAGCCGGGACCTTCCTGGAGTTGCTCGACTCGCAGACGTTGGCTGCTCAGGCGGAAGTCGACCAGATCGAGTCGGTCTTCGCCTTCCACCAGTCGTTGGCCTCGCTCGAGGCCGCCGTGGGCCGGCCGCTGCAGCTCGCTCCAAGACAATAGAACCGAGCGAGAGCTCGGAGCCCAGGGGGCACGAGGTGAATAAGAAGAAGATCTTTATCGGAGCCGGCATCGCCGTCGTAATCGTCGTGTTCGTCGCGCTGGCTCTTGGACAGGGCCGCCGCGGTGGAACCGACGTGCGTAGCGAGGCGGTGCAGAAGCGCACTCTCGTCTCGCTGGTGACCGCGAGCGGCCGCATTCGCCCGCACCGGCGCGTGGAGATTCAGGCCGACGTTTCGGGCCGAATCGTCGATCTGCGGATCGTCGAGGGCCAGATGGTGAATTCCGGCGACACGCTGCTCATCATCGACCCCTCGACGTTCGAGGCCGCATTGCAGCGGGCACAGGCGGCGGTGGCATCGGCGCAGGCGGCTGCGACGCAGGCCCGGGCCAACCGAAACCAGGCCGAACGCACGTTCCGTCGGACCCAACAGATCCGCGAACAGAACCGCGAGCTGATCTCCGATCAGGAGATCGAGAACGCGGAGACGAACTTCGAGGTACAGGAGGCCCTCTACCAGGCCGCCGAGCATCAGGTCGAGCAGGCGCGGGCGAACCTCAGGGAAGCGCGCGACCGCCTCTCCAAGACCGTGATTCAGGCTCCTATGACCGGCCGCGTGACACGTCTCAACGTCGAGCAGGGCGAGACGGCGATCGTCGGCACCATGAACAACCCCGGCACCGTGCTGCTCACCGTGGCCGACCTTTCCGAGATGGAAGC